>JABGPX010000606.1 GCA_018644745.1 Spirochaetales bacterium | reverse complement strand
CGGAAAACCTGTCAGATTTGAGCCCGAGGCTTGTTCGATCACCAAGCACGGTAAAGACCAACATTCCTATTCCGGATGAAAAAGTACGCTTGAGCTTCCTCGAGTTCCTCGATCGAAAGAACTCGCTTTTACTCGAGAACCGGCTGACGCCGGCTCATATGGCAAAAATCACAAGCGGTTTGAATCTCCTAAATCTCAACCAAATTGCCGCAGAATCATACCAGGAGAACAAAGCAATCAGCCTAGATTACCTTAAAGATCGAAAAAAAGAGATCATCGAGAACGAAGCCGCCGGAATGCTTGAGTTCATCGAGTCTGAGCATGACCTTTCCATGGTCTCAGGACATGAGTTCGTGAAGAAACGATTCAAAAGCGCCGCCCGGGCAATAAAACAGGGACGTCTTGATGTGCTGCCAATGGGCTATCTTATCGCAGGGCCTGTCGGAACAGGAAAATCCTTTATGGTTACCGCTTTCGCGGGAGAAATCGGTATCCCGATTGTGAAATTCAGGAATTTCCGGTCTAAGTGGCAGGGAGTTACCGAAGCCAACCTCGAAAAGGCACTGAATATTCTGAAAGCCATGTCACCGGTAGGTGTCATGATCGACGAAGCTGATGCTTTCCTCGGAGACCGGCACCAACAAGGAGATTCGGGAACCAGTAACCGCATATTTGCACAGATAGCTTCATTTATGGGAAACACGGAATATCGGGGAAAAACCATATGGTTTCTCATCACCTGCCGGCCGGATCTCATACCTATCGACCTGAAACGCCAGGGCCGGGCCGAGGAGCATCTTGCCCTGTTCTATCCAGAAACGCTTCAGGACAAAGAAGACCTCTTCAACACTCTTGTAAAAAAACTCAAACTAAAAATCGAGAAGCTCAGCGTCTCAGATCATTTCAAAAAGCTGCACTTTGAACTCTCAGGTGCGGATATAGAATCAATACTCATTCGGGCGAAGTTTCACGCGGCGATGGATAATCGGGTTATCATCACGCGGGAAGATCTCTCAGAAACTATTCGCGACTTTGTACCCGGAGCATATCCCCATGAAATAGATTTACAGAATCTTGTGGCCGTGCTTGAGTGTACAAGCCGTCAGATGGTGCCAAAGCGTTTTCAGAATCTCGATCGCACTAAGCTGGTAAACGAAATTAAGCAGCTCAAAATACTGCTGGGTGAGCGGGACTAGGAGCAAGACATGAAGGTATCTAAAGAGCAATATGGAATTCTGGCTGACGGACAAGCAGTAACCCGGTTCACACTGGAAAACAGTTCAGGGCTTTCAATTTCGACAATGGATTACGGCGCAAACCTCCTTTCGGTTCGACAACCAGACAGGAACGGAGAACATGGCGAAATTACCCTCGGATTCGACACGCTGGATCGCTATGAAGGAAAGCACCCGTATTTTGGTGCGTCAATCGGTCGCTATGCCAATAGAATCTCCGGCTCCGCATTCACTATCAAAGGGAAAACATACAAGCTTTTCGCTAATGACTCCGGCGCCCACCTGCATGGGGGAAAAGAGGGATTTAACAGAAAAATGTGGAACGCTGACATTGAAGCCGACGGGGCGGAGGGTCGCATTATATTTCATCGCATCAGTCCCGATGGCGAGGAGAATTATCCAGGGAATCTAGATGTGCGTATCAGCTTTGTGCTTACCGAATCAGGAGAATTTCTTTTCGAATATAATGCGAAATGCGATGCCGCGACACCGATAAACCTGACGAATCATACCTACTGGAACCTCGATGGACCAGGAAATTCAATTTATGAACATCTCCTTACTATTTATGCCGATAAACTTCTTGAAGTAGATGAAAATCTCATTCCAACCGGCAATGCCCCTCAAGTGGATGGAACCCCCTTTAATTTCCAATCCGAGAAGACCATGGGAAGAGACCTGGATGCCGCGGAAAGATACGATCACTGCTATATTCTTTCTGACTCCTCGAATTTATTAAAAAAAGCCGCATTAGTGAAATCCCCGCGCACCGGGCGCTGTATGTCGGTGGAAACCACTCTGCCTGCCATTCAGTTTTATACCGCGAATATGCTGGAGGATACGATCGGCCGGCAGGGAATACTTTATAGCCGGCATGGTGCGTTCTGCCTTGAAACCGGAGCATATAATAACGCGGTAAATATACCGAAGTTTCCTAATTCCATACTATTACCCAGAGAAACTTACCGTCATACCACACGGCACAGGTTTTGGGCTGAATAACTTGGCTGGGTTTCACATCCTGCCGATAATCGTACCAGCTCGAATACGGTTTTCGCAGATAAGTCGCTATAGCTTATAGATAGGAGGCGTCCGGGAATGACCGTGCGTAAATTTAAAAAAAGCCCTTTACCTTTGACAAATAGCGGCAAGCTCTGCCTGTTCTTTGTCGGAGTAGGCAGCGCCTTCTCGAAATCACATTTTCAAACAAATCTTCTCATTATAAAGGGTGATGACCATGTAATGATCGATTGCGGAACCAAGGCGCCGCAGGCGCTGTTCGAGCTCGGGCTGTCCGTAACATCTATTCAAAATTGGCTCATTACCCACTCGCATGCCGATCACATCGGCGGACTCGAAGAAGTGATGCTGATGGGACGATATGTAACTCGAAGCAAACCGACAATAATAATAAATCCAACATATCAGAATCTTCTTTGGGACATGTCCCTGAGAGGAGGATCGGCCTACAACGAAGAGCGGGCCGGTAATATCCTTACCTTCGGCGATATGTGGAATATCATACGACCGGAATGGTTGAGTGAGTACCCGAGGGAAACCCATGAGGCCAACATTGGGTCAATTAATCTGAAGATGTTCCGCACGATGCACATTCCCGAACAGCCAGACAGTTGGCAGAGTTCATTCTGGAGCTGCGGCGTAATAGTTGATGACCGAATCATGTTTACCGCCGATACGCGCTACGATAGAGACCTGTTAGAATCTTTTGATAAGCGGTTTAATTTCGAGGTTATCTTTCACGACTGCCAGTTCTTCGACGGTGGTGTTCATGCTGGAATAGATCAACTGAGTGACCTGCCCGGTGATATGAAGAAGAAAATGATCCTTACTCACTACGGCGACAATTGGGAAGAGAACGTGCCCAAAATGAAGAAGAATGGGTTCGCCGGTTTCGCTAAGCAGTGGCACTACTATACGTTTTAGATCTATCCCCGCAAAAAAGCCGGCAGCTTATAAATATCCTGCATCCCCTCGATGAGTATTCCGCCCATTCCAAGACTCAACGGCACAGCCACGTCAACATCGAAACGGTCACCTACGCTGATCATTCTCCCCGCCGGCATTCCGCACAGTTCCAGCGCTTTTATAAACGGTTCTTTTGAGGGCTTTGATTTCAGGCAGGTGTCGAGCCCGACTATCTTCCCGCTAATTCCCTCAATACCCAAAGCAGCGAGGGTATCCGCTCCGATCTGCACGGTGTTGTTTGTCACCAATACTATCGCGTATTCATCCGCCAATTGTGTGAGTGCCTCCTTAAGCAAAGGATCGGGGCTAAGGTGGACTTCCGGATGAAACAGTTCGTTTCGCCAGGTTATATTCTCCTTGAGGGATACCCCGAGCTCCAGCATAGCGTTTCCCGTCGATGTAGTACTCCCGTTGTTTACTTCCGCATACCTTCGGCGAATATCCGCAACCCGGCGCTCTGCCTCCTTTAGCGGAATGCCCGCTTTTTCACTGTATCTCCCGATCAGCAGCTCCACCTGCAGAGCGCAATACCGGTCATTTCTATACAACGTGTTGTCGATGTCAAAGATAAGCCCTTGTACATTACGCGGAAGAGAGAAATATTTCATATTAAGAAGCTAACACAGAATTCCGGGTTTATTGAACTGGATAGTCCCATTGTATACACTGAACAGGTGAACATAGAGTTCCACTACTACATCATCCATTTTCTCGCAAACCATGCAGGATTTCGAGGAGAAGATGCTCGCTTACTGGCCTATTCATCACAGTTTGTTGACCACAATATTATTTCCTATAAGATCAAAACAGTAAGGGGTCTGTATAATACCTCACCCACACAGAACTACGGTTTCTGGGACGATAGCTTTCCAAGGGAAGTATACATTCCATTCCATTTCTTCCCGGGTAATCCTGACAGCAAGAAAAATGCAAGAAAAGACGGCAAGAAGAACCCGCTCAACTGTACGCCAAACAGCGGGAATGTAAAGTCGCTGCTGCTCGAGAGCCTCAAGAGTCGAAATCTATATAGAGTTGGTATCGCTCTACACACGTACGCGGACTCCTGGGCCCACCAAAACTTCTCGGGGATTCTCGAAAACTGGAATATCATTGATGAAAAATCTATTATTCCGGCTATAGGCCACGCCCAGGCATTGCGAAAGCCGGATAATCCGGGCATCACGTGGGACGACCAACGGTTGCCAACCGCCGCGGAAAAAATAACAAACCGGGATAGAATGCTGTCGGCCGCAAAGATGATCTACAAATATCTCTGCACCTACAACGGAAGATCTTTTGATGACTCGGAACTTGTGATGTGGAAACTCGGTGAATTGATAGGCCTACCAGGCCAAAAAACAAGCGACGAGCGCATCTCAGATCTCATAATCGAAGAAAGAATCGAGAAATACCACAGAAGTGATTGGCTCAGAGAGGCATTAGAACTATCTGAAGACCCGGGAAATGAAAGAATGTTTTCCGGCTATGACAAGCTGCTCTGGTTGAAGGACGCGTTTCTCTATAGGTCTTCAATCATTGAGCAGAAGCCGGTAAAGAGCAACGAGAATTTTTACCGAAGCCATTTCTTGAAATGGCATGAATCCGCTCTCGCGCATCTTGAAGCGGCGAAAAGAATACTGAAAGGAACTGTGTATTAATCTGCACACTTTTCGCTATTTTTTCTTTGCACCGCAGATCAATAGAAAAGATGTCTCCGGATCATATTTCTCGCCAGAATAGCTCCCGTAGTGTTCCACGGCTTTTAGCCCAGAGTCGCTGAGCAGCGAATCAAGAGTATCTCTATCGAGAGCAAGCAGATCAACGGAATTGTTAAACACCTCTTCATTCCCAGGAACCTTGAGAGTCGCGGCAAACACCACCTTGCCGGCCGGTCCCGGAAGATATCTGCGCTGAAAGTGCAAACCATCAATCTCTATAACCGGAAGCTCCTTCGGCGCGCCCACGGCAAACCGGCTGAAATTTACCAATTGCAGATAAAGAACTCCATCATGGGTAAGTATTTCCTGCCATGCCTTTAAGGCTCTCGCGACATCATCGACAGAATCCAAATGAGGCAGAGAGTTTCCGATGCAGAATATTCCGTCGAATAGCGTTCCCACATTCTCAAGGCCGTCGATCATATCTGCAGCCAGAAAGCTCACTGAACCGTTGTTTTTGCTTTTTGCTTTTTCAATCATTGCCCGATCGAGATCGATGCCGGTTACCTCGAACCCGAGATTAGCAAGTTCAAGACTATAAGCTCCTGTTCCGCAGGCCAGATCAAGAACGCGTCGTCCTGTATTGAGATTCTCCGCCAGAAATCCCGTAATATCCGGTTCAGCCGGAAAGATCGTATCGTAATAGCGAGATAATTCGTCATAAAAAGTCGACATTCTTTAGCCCTCTCATACAAAGGAGATATTCATAACATACGATAACAGCCGCACATTGTCATTTACCTGCTACAATTACCATTTAGATTTCGAAAATCCTTGCCTTCACCCCTTTAATTCTTTGTTTTTAGCGCCGAATGAAATATACTTGATAAAGTATGAAAAAGTAGGGAGCAGTCTTCATTTCACGGGCTGCCAAATCAAGTCCCGGTTACGGTAAATATTAAGGAGTAAAAATGAATGCCAAAAAACTATGCTTAGCTCTGCTCGTATTGGTTCTGGCAAGCTCGTTTACCTTCGCTCAGTCTTCTAGCGGACGCACGGTAAGCAGGTATCTTCTCACCATCAATTCCAACGCGCCTAATTCTCAGGTGTTTATAAACGCGGTACGCCAAAATGGAACTACACCCATGAGATTGACCCTTAACCAGGGCACCTACAGTGTAACCGTAAGGGCCGACGGATATCGCGATTATGTCGCTAATATCAATTTAACCCGGAATCTTACTCTCAACGCCGCTCTCCAGGCAGACACTAATGCCCTTACTGTAACTTCAAATGTTCAGGGTTCGAAAGTAATTATAAATAATCAGGAGCGGGGAGTCGCGCCGGTTCGCGTGAATCTTCAGGCAGGTCGATATTCAGTAAGAGTGACCGCCGAGGGGCATAAACCATACAACCAGATAGTAAATCTGAGCAGAGATACCACCGTGAACGCGACCCTTGAACCCATATTGGTCGGGCTGACTGTTACATCCAACGCCGCCGGGGCAAAACTCTATATCGACGGCAACTTTGCCGGTGAGCTTCCCCTTCGGTTGAACATAACTCCGGCAACCTATTCAATACAGGTTGTCGCGCCAAATTATTATAACTATAACCAGAGATTCGTAGTCGCCGCCGATACAACAATTGACGCAATTCTCCCGCGATCGACCGTCGATGTAACATTTGAAGTACCCGATAGATACTTGAATCCCTCGGTTTCAAATCCGCTCCTCCTCTTCGATGTATACATTGATGGCAGAAAAATCGCCAACCCTCATCTGAGCAGCTTTATGGTAGACGTAGGAAAGCACATTGTTCGGGTTGAGACAGGCGGCCTTTCATTTGAGGCTGAGTTTATGTTTGAAGCACACGAGTTCTATTCACTCATTTTCGACATTCTTATTCTGCTGCGACCGATAGAAGCATTAGGATAGACGCAAAACCGCACGAGCAAGGCCGAACCACACTGCTGGTTCGGCCCTTTTTTTGCATATCCAGACCACGTGTTACGATGATTGGAGCTATTCCGCGTGAACGTAAATCATCTTGACATCGGACCCCGCTATAGATATTGTAGATGACTGCAAAAAATCTAAATAAAAGGAGGCCCACATTGATACGCGCGGAAAATCTCACCAAAAATTACGGCCAGCACCTGGCTGTAAGTAATCTCAATTTTACAATCGAAAAAGGTGAAGTCCTGGGGTTTCTGGGCCCAAACGGCGCAGGTAAATCCACGACCATGAATATAATTACCGGGTATCTGTCCGCAACCGAAGGCCGGGTGCTTATTGACGGAGTTGATGTTCTTGAGCACGCCGAGGAAGTAAAAAGTAAAATCGGCTATATGCCGGAGCACCCTCCCTTGTATCTTGATATGACGGTTATCGACTATCTGAACTTTGTCGGCGAGCTGAAGAAGGTTTCTTCAAAAACGCTGAAAAGCGATCTCGATAAAATCATGGAGCTGGTTCAAATAGTAGATGTGCGAAAGAGACTCATCAAGAACCTCTCAAAAGGCTACAGGCAGCGTGTCGGATTGGCTCAAGCTCTTGTAGGCAATCCGGAAATACTCATCCTCGATGAGCCGACAATTGG
>JABGPX010000494.1 GCA_018644745.1 Spirochaetales bacterium | reverse complement strand
CCAGAGAATATCGAGAGACCGTTGTTGAACGTTTACGAGATGATCGCGAGTTCACGGCGGCCGTGTTTTCCGAGGCAATCTCGGCATTTGTCGAAGGTGATAAGGAAACAACACTCTCAATATTGCGCGACCTCGTTCATGCTCACATCTCGTTCAAGACACTATCTGAACAGACTGGCTTCGACGAGAAAGGCCTGCACCGGATGTTAAGCAGACGTGGAAATCCAACCACGCAAAATTTATCGGTACTACTTCATACGATTGAAAAGGATCTAGACCTAAGCCTTGAGGTAAAGGCCACTTAGTCACCGTGGTTTCAGTTACGCGTATGAGGTCATAAGCGTCGAAGGGAGACCGTACTGGGCAGCACGGTCTTCGGATCAGCCAGCAGTGGCGTGTCTGGTTTCGATGACAAGATTGCGATACGCACGACATCGCTTACTATACCCGCGTCCATCAGACCAGGATCTCAGAAAATAATTCATGGGAAACGACGCATCACCGCAGACACGGCAATGCGATTCGGCAAGCATTTTGTACTCCGGCGGAATTCTAAACAGGACTACAATTCGGTTTTTTTCTTAGAGCGTCCACCGAGGTCAACGCCACATCCACCTCTCCCCGCACCTGGGTCGTATAACAGATCCACTCACCCCCGGACGAAAACTGGGGATGGAGATCCAAATGGTACATTGACCGCTCAATGACAGGTTGGGGCATGGCTGTGACTATATGCACTACCTTACCTGTATCCCGGTTATAAAAAAGCAATTCCAGAGGTTTTTCTTTCCATTTGCATGAGCTTTCGTCAGCACACCAAAGTGTCCGTTGCCGTTGCAGTGGGCATGGCACAATGGTCGCTGCCACACATTAGTTGCTTTCGGTGTGACAGGGTTACATTCATGCGCTCCTTTTTCATAATCATCAAAGCAGATAAATCCATCCAGGGCCCACCATTCATGAGACGCGGAGGCGGTCATACCTGAATCCCACTACTTGGGCCTGATGTTCTCAAACCTGGTCTGGTTAATATCCATAATCCAGAGGCGGTGATTGAACTTGAAATGGCGGCCGCTAATCTTGTCATTCCACTAATCCTCAGGTATGAGGAACAGCTCTGGATCGGTGGTTGAGAACAGGCCGTGGTTGTGATGATTGCCGAACTCTTTAAGTATCTTTACCTCGCCTGTCGATATATCACCGATCCCGACCCACTAGAAATTACCTAGACATTGACGAAAAAGGTCAAAAGCACACCATTACCTGCGACGTTATATTAAACCATGGCATAACAATACGAATCGAGTGTAGCCAAACTGCAGCCAGAGTAATCGACTCGAACGTGAGGCGTAGCGATTCCTAAGACCGCGAAGCGGCTCCAAGATACCGCAGCCCGAAGCTTTGGAGGAAGGGCAAAACGAAGGGGAGCAGCGCGATCGAATAACGAGCGCATCGGCGCACGGAAGCGCCGATGGCGACGAGTGGGAAGGTCGAGTCCTACCCCCATTCCCATAGTACCGAAAGCGCCGCAATTGTCTCTTCAGATACCGAATGGTACAATACATATCATGAAAGACCTGATAGTGCCGGAAGTCATAAGCACGTATCCTCAAACACAAGCGATCTATCTATTCGGCTCACATGCTAATGCTACGCAGAACAGCGGCAGTGACATCGATATCGCGGTTTTGCTGCCTCCAGACTTATCGAAAACTTGCGGAAATATATCCTTTTCTAACCTACGATTCTTACTTGAAGCTAAATTGAAATCCGGGGTGGATTTGATTAATATTCGCCTGGTTTCTACGGTTTTCAAAAAGGAGATAATCTGTAACGGGGAAAGGATCTTCTGCGCCAGTGAAACTGAAGCGGACACTTTCGAAATGCTGACTATTTCATATTACTGTAAGTTGAATGAGGAGCGGAAGGAAATTTTGGATGAGTTCCTTAGTACAAAAAGGGCTTATGCTGTATGAATGATGTTATTATAAACAAGGTTCAAAGTATCCAGCGTTGTATTCAACGGGCAAAGGAAGAATACGAGCAAGCCGGAGATACATTCCGGGATGATTATACCCGCCAGGATGCCTCAATATTGAACCTGACCCGGGCGTGTGAGCAAAGTATCGACCTTGCCAATCACATCATTAAAACTCATAAACTGGGAATTCCAACTCGAAGCAGCGATAGTTTCAGCTTGTTAATAGAAAACAAAATCATCAACAAAGCGTTAGGCGAGAAATTGATTAAAATGACCGGTTTTCGGAACACCGCTATCCACCAATATCAGGAACTTAATATTGACATTGTGATTGCGGTTATTACCACCGGTATCAACGACCTTCTTGCCTTTTCGGACCGCTGCCTTGAGATGATCGGAACCGGGTAAATCACCACCCTTTTTGTTTGCAGTTCCACTATCCAATATTCCGCGTCAGATCTACCTTCATGAGCAGATCCAAGCGGGAAATCGACATGCAGTACTGTCGCCTAATAAACTCTTTGTTGACTCAAACTATCTCAGCGGAGAACTCATAAAGCTCTATCGTGATCGTGGACAGAAGCTCATGGGCTACCTGCAAGGATATGGAGGTCGAGAAAAGGCATTTCAAAACGAAGCATTCGATATAGACCTAAAGACCGGCACAACAGTTTGTCCCGCCGGTCATCGAAACAAATCATCTACAACAGGCAAGCACGGAAAACTGTACATTTATTTCGCGACGAAGACCTGCCAATCCTGTGCTAATGTGGAGAGGTGTGTTGGTACTCAAAATACGGCGACAAGACGAACGTTAGCTGTTGGTCCATATTATAGCTACCTAAGAAAACGGAGATTTGCTCAACAGACCGACAAGTTCAAAGAAGAAATGCGAGTACGGGCCCAAGTCGAAGGCACGATAAGCGAGGCTACCCGAAAACACGGATTGCGATACGCGAGGTACCGCGGTAAAGATGGCCACCAATTTCAATTCTATCTAGCAGGTGCTGTAATTAATGCAAAACGGCTGATGAAAGCAATAAAAAAGGAGAAATCCAAAATGCAAATAGAAAGCTGAAAATTACATGGGACCTGCGCCTGTTTGGCACGACAAAGCGTCGATCAAAAATAGCTGATGTTCGATATTTTCAGACTGTTTCTCATCTAAAAAGGGCTATTTTTCAGCGGTACCACGATGGCCATTTAGCGATCGAGAAGGGGCCCGGAGCGAGCCGGCAGGATGCTGGTGAGCGGAGGGACGAGTCCTGCGCCGCGACTCTCTAGAATTTGGGTGTGATGGAGATATTGTCACTCCCAAAATACGAAGTTACCACCTTCAACGTCCCGTTTAGCGCCCAGATCGCATGTCCCGGCTGGGTGCATCCGTCCGGTGCCGGTTCGGTGTTGCTCGAGACGATTGTAGCGTCGGGCATGGCCTCCGTGATGGTAATGGTATTGTCGAGGAATCCCGTGGTAAGAATGCCGATATTACCGTTCGGGAAAGTAGCAAGATCGACACCGATAGGACCATCACCGACGGGTTGAGTATCAACGATGGTGACGTTATCAGCACTATCCCACAAAATCAGGTTGATAGTATCATCATCGTAATTGGTCACCACACACACGTCACCAAGACAGCGGATTCTTCTTGGTGAGTTGCCCAAGTCACCGATCGATACGCCGGTTGTTTGGTCGTGGAAGTACAACTCGCCTGGGGTCCCATTTTCTACAACGAGAAAGCTCCCCCCCAATTCCCGGATAAACACCGACATAATGCCATTCCAGAGACTGGGAAAGGCGTTTCCGTAATAAAACGAATCAGAGACCCACTCATCGGCGGTCTCGTCATATTTTATGAATTCGATCTGAGAGAACTCTTTTGCAAAAACAAAACCGCCGCTCGACATATCGTTGTTGAAAGGCAGCGCATCGGCAACAAATCCATCCCAATTTAGCCAATTCCCGGTGGTCCACTGCCCCGCATCGCTGTCGTAGGGAAGGATGCGGATGCCGGCATATCCAAACTCCACGATGGCATCCGCGAATTTTGCCGCCGGTAACGCCCAGGGCGCAGTTACCGCAAAAGCGCCGAGGACCGCGGCAAACAACATGACATAATCGTCAATGACTTCATTTCCAGTTGCTAAATCGATCCCTAAAACACCGTCGTATCCACCGACGAGTAGGGTGTACGGCTGTGTCTGTCCAGCCCAACCTTCGGTTGCAACTATGCTGATCCCGTCAGGTTCGTCCATTCGGATGGAGATAACGCCGTCGCTGAGACCTGTTGCCGACTCGGTTACAATCACCGTTACAGAATCCGATGCCTCGTCTGGAGCAGAGTCAGCGACTGTAAACAATACCGTATGGGTGCCGAGAACATCGAATTGCTTCGTCCCAGGATTTTGCACCGAGACAGACGCTACCCCGGATGATCCAAAACCCCAGGTGTAGCTGTAATCCGGTTCGCCACCATACGCGGATCCGGCGAAATTTAACGTATCGCCTTGGTCTATAGTAACCGATTCGGTCGTCGGAGAATCAATATGTGCCAAAAGCGCGCCGCCTTCCGGCTCAAAGACAGCCGTTAAATGACTAGGACCAGACACGTTGAGAGTTACTGTTACGTTTGGATTCGTCCCACTCGCACCACCTGCCCACTCAAGAAATTGCCATCCTTCATTTGGCGTAGCCGTAAACTTCAATGGAATTAGAGGAAAATACATGCCGGGCCCAGGGTTAACGGTACCTGCGTCGGCAACCGGTTCTATATCAATAGTAACTACCCTTTTATCGCAGCCTAGGACGGAAAATATAAAAACAACAATCCAAATCAGGTGAAATATTTTTTTCATAATAAACCTCATTATCAGTTACTATGCAGTTTAATACACGGCTGTGAGGATCGCAAACTCACCTGTGAGGTTCACATGAATTCGCACTCCGCGGCTTCCGACTGGAAAAGTGATCGGCGCCATCGGCGTTTTTCGAGCACAAGATCGGCCGAGTGAGCCGCGTGGCTGTATAGGTTTCGCGTCTGGTCCTGTCTCAAAGATTTGTAAAGCCCTATAATATATAGTTCAATGCCCTGCCACATCACCATCTTTTTTCAAGAAAGCCTGACCTGCTCGTTATGATGAGCCACCCCTACGACAGACCGACAATGGCGAACAGGAAAACGCGAAAACGCTCCTCTCTAATTTACCTGACTGTAGCCAAAATGTAGCCATTTCAGCATTGCGGGAAGGACAAAATGCGATGCCGGGAACCTTCAACCCCCATTGTTGATGCTGAGAGTGCCGGAAGCGTTCAACGTCTGTGTTCCCTATCATGAAAATCACGGAAACCTGCATGTGCCTGCCCGCTTCCTCGTGCCCTTCTCGGTATTTTAGGTTTTATCGCGCCCATTTTTTATAAATTTACTTGATTTGCGCTTATTTTCGCAAATATGCCCTTGCTTTTTTACCAGTTGCGCCGATATTTTATCTATGAGAAGCGAAAGCGCCCATTTTTTACACAAAGCACTCGATTTTGATGGAATCCAGTTACCTGAATCTGTCTGGATTGCGGGATACGCGGCTATTATTAGAACACTTGGGCTTTCAATTCCACGGCCACAACGAATTGCATTAGTTTCAGAGACAAATAAAAGAGAGAGTGAAAAAGAATGGTTTATCCTGCCAACGGCCTATCTCCCTGAAGATGTCCCGGATCAGTCACTGATGCAGGGATTATTCCGTCAGCTGGTTTTTGCCCTGAAATATGAAGGGATCAACCTGTTGGTTTTCAAGGCTGTAACATATTGCTTAACTCCAAAAGAATTATCTGAAGTGGTACACATTGATCCTACAGGCCAGTACAGCCGTCGTATCTGGTTCATCATAGAATGGTTAATGGGAAGTAGAATCCCGGGAAAACCGGATCTCAAAAAAAAGAGCTATATTCCGGTAGTTGACCCGAATCTGCAGTTTGCGGTGAAGGGAGTTAAATCTAAGCGGCATCTTGTTATTAACAACCTGCCAGGTACAGTTCAATTCTGTCCTTTAATTCGCAAAACACCCGCACTTACTGAAATGATCAACACACTCTCAGAACCTGATACATTGATAACCGGGATAAGGAGAGATCTGCTGCAGCGGACTTCTGCATTTCTCCTGCTGAAGGATTCTCGTGCATCCTTTACCATAGAAGGTGAAAGTCCTAAAAGCAAAAGAGCTGTCCGGTGGGGACGTGCATTATCGGAAGCTGGAGAGAACAAACTTTCCCGAGAGGAGTTTCAAAGACTGCAGAGACTGGTTATTGAAAACAGCCGGTTTACCGATATGGGATATCGCAGAAAAGGCGGATTTGTCGGCGACCATGACCGTGAAACCGGCTTTCCTGTTCCTGATCATATTTCTGCACGCTGGCAGGACCTGGACACGCTAATTGAAGGACTTCTGATGACAGCAGGACTTCTGATCAATGATGATACATTTAATCCGGTTATTGCCGCGGCGGTGATCGCCTTTGGTTTTGTTTTTATTCACCCATTTCAGGATGGAAACGGAAGAATACACCGCTATCTCATCCACGATATCCTTGCGAAAAAACGATTCTCCCCTCAGGGCATTGTATTTCCCGTTTCAGCGTCCATCCTGGACCGGATCAGTGATTATCGGAAAGTCCTTGAGCATTTTTCCCATCCTCTTCTGGAGTATATAGAGTGGCGGGAGACTGTCGATCATAACGTTGAGGTTCTGAATGAAACTGCGGATTTTTACCGCTATTTTGATGCTACAGTGCAGACCGAGTTTCTCTTTGAATGTGTAGAAGATACGATACAGACAGTGATCCCCCGGGAAATAAAGTATCTTATTGCTTTTGATAATTTCAAGGCAGAGATCGATGATAAGTTCGAAATGCCTGATCAACTGATCCGGTTACTGGTGCTTTATTTTGAGCAGAATAACGGAACTTTATCAAAACGGGCCAGGGAAAAAGAATTTTCCCGCCTCAGTGAATCCGAAGTGATTCAGATCGAGGAGTTATACAAGCTAATTTTTCATTCTGATGAATAAATACTACTGGTCTGAGTCTGCAGATGGCTTCATGACTGAACGGACATCGCAGGAACATTCAGAACGGGAGTCATTTAACATATTTGTCAAGTTCGTTTTGTGAATAATAATGCCCATCGCTCCATGCAGATTAGCGAGGCGAAGCTTTGGGCATTCGGGGGTGGGGTACGGGGCGCTCCTTTAATAACCGGCAGTCCGGTGGGTGTACCCGGTAAGCTGATGTGGAGTTTCACTGACCAAACATGATATCAATTTATTGGCGTATCATTTGCCGATTGATTGCCATCCTGAGCTCGGGAACAATGCATGCATGGCAAGGCGCCTTAATCTGTCCGAGGTACAAAGCCATACAGCCGGAGGAACCCCTCATCTTTTATGGACGGGCCGCTTGCCCGAGGCAATTACAGCCGATGCATTGGCAGCATTACTCAATAAAACATACCAGCGCCAACCGCAATGTATTTCAGGTG
>JABGPX010000977.1 GCA_018644745.1 Spirochaetales bacterium | reverse complement strand
CACTCCTCGACAGCGGAGCGAATATAGAAATGGTCTGCGCCGAGGGTCTCCATGCGTATGAACATGCGATAGCGGCGGGAAACAAAGATGCGGCAGAGCTTATCGCTGAAGTGAGCATGCCGTAGATACACCTCTCCTCCCGGGCGGCCGGATACTGGCTGTCCGGGGGGAACTTAGATCTCCCGCTGCCACTTCCCGGTCATCGCGAAATGAACGGCTTCGGCTTCCGAGATCTTCTCGCCTTTTCTAAACGCATCGTCATACGCGTCGGCACCCATTTCATCGCGAAGCTCATCCATTAGTTTATCGATTAAGCGCGGAGTTTTATTACGTTGTTCTTTTCGAATTCTACAGGTGACGCTGTACAATAATACCGAATGGACATAATCCTTTCGTAACAATTTAATCCTAACAAAACATAGCAGCCCATTTTTGATATTATTACGATTCCCTACATGGCGAAAATGCACGTCGAGTCCATTTCGGCAATGCTTTTCCGCAGCATTGAGGTTTCCTTCGATTCCCTCGATAGTACCCATCTGCAGTAGAGCGTATCCATAGAAGTGCCAGTCGCGGAGCCTCATGCCCAGCTGCATGTTTTCTTCAGCCATCTTGCGAAGCAAAGATACGTCCTCGCCGAGTAGTAAGAGATGAAAAATGAGGGCCCGTCTGGCGGACGCAATTGCTTTCATGTTTCCCGCGGCTTCAGAGATGGTCAGGGCTTCGGTCAGCATATCAGCGGCTTTCCGGTGGTACTCCTTTGGCGGTTCTTGAAAATGCCGTGATATATTCATCCCCAAAAAAACAAGACATTTCGCGATACCCCACCCGACACCGAGTTTTCTCCAGATTCTGAGTGCTTTCTCCGTATAATCCAATTCCCGTATCTGGTTTGAGGGGCAGAGCACCATCGCCATTGCCATATACGCTTCCGCTATCCCTTTGTCGCATCGAAGATCCCGGTAGAGGCATAGACCTTGCTCCGCGTATTCAAGGCTCTTGTCCCTATCTGAACACCAGGCCCCGAGCCATCCCGCCCCGACACACGCGCCCGCAACAAGGTGGGAGTCGTCTCCTCCGAGGTCCAGCGCCGCGACTATCAAAGAATAGCCCTCCGCTACATATCTGCGAGTGATCCAGAATTCATACAAGGCCACGCACAACCTCATTGCGGTATTGCCGTCACCCTTCCTCATAACCAGATTAATTGCTTCGATGAAATTGAATCGGTCTCCGTCCAGCCGATCGAGCCATTCAATCTGATCGGGACCACCGAGTTTATCCGCCGCCTCAATAGCGAGGTTCAGATACCAGGCAACGTACCTATCCCGAACCGATTCATCTTGTCGGCGGTTCTTTTGTATTTCCGCGGCAAATTGACGCACCGGTTCGAGCAGCCGATACCGTCCGCCGTCCGAAACCGGAACTTGCTGTACCATGCATTTATCGATGAGGGAGTAGACCAGCTCGAATATCGAGCCGCTGTCATCGGAACAGATCTTCTCCGCCGCATCGAGAGCAAAGCCGCCGCGAAAGACCGATAGTTGGCAAAGTAATTCCTGTTCCTCGGCAGTCAGGAGAGCATAGCTCCAATCGAACACGGAATGGAGATCCTGGTGGCGCGCGGAGGCCGACCGATCTAGCGTCTTCAAAAGACCGAATTGCGACTCGACCATCACTCTAATTTCCCGAGGAGTTAATGCATTTGATCTCGCTGCCGCCATCTCAATTGCTAGCGGAGAGCCCTGCAGATGCCGGCAGATTTCTGCGATATCCTGAGCATTGTCGGAAGAGATTTCAAAGCCCTGCACCCGCAATCTGGCTCGTTCCGCAAACAGCCGGATTGCTTCACATTCCCGTACCTCCTCGAGCCGCGAGTACGAGGTAACCGACGATAAAAGCCCGAGAGGCGGTACAATAAAAACCATCTCTCCTGGTATCCGCAGCCGCTCCCTACTCGTCGCTAGAATCCGAAGCTCTATGCATCTGCCAAGGAGAATTTGCGCGAAATCCGCACAGGCATCAATCAAATGCTCGCAATTGTCCAGAACAAGAAGGGTTCGCCTGCCGGACAGACGCTGGATGAGAGCGTCAGAAACCTGTATGTCTTTATCCGGTTGAATATTCAAATCCGCCGCTACTGTACCTGGTATATGCCCGGGATCAGAGAGTCCAGCCATTTCGGAAAACCAGACGCCGCCGGGAAATTTTTCAATCACCCGGGACGAAACCTCAATTGCCAAATGGGTTTTTCCTGTGCCTCCGGGGCCTGTGAGAGTAATAAGCGGGGTATCGACAATTGTCTCTGCCAATTCACGGATTTCACTTTTGCGGCCCACGAATGAAGATAGCGATCGAGGAAGATTGGTCGGTGATAAAAATGTTTGCTCAGGATCAACGGAAAATTCGGCATCATGGATCCTCTGATAAAGAACGTTTGTCTCTTTACCGGGTACAATATCAAGTTCGGATGTAAACAGGTCTCTGCACCGCATAAACTGCCGGATAGCCGCGGCCCTGTCGCCCGACTCGGCATATCCTATCATCAACTCTCTATGAGCCTCCTCGTTGAATTCATCCAGAGCTAACCATCTTCTGGCAAAGGCGTTGGACTTACCGAAATCTCCCAGTTCCCGGTAGGTGCGGCAAGCCAATCTGAATCCGAGATGAACCTTGGACGCGATCACCTCCGCGGTCTCGAGTACCCAATCATCGAAATCAGGACTTTCTCCGACCGTAAATCCTCTTAGAAATGGACCCTGATACAAATCTATCACCCGTTCCGCCACCGGGAGGCATTTTTCGCAGCCTTTCCCCAAATCATGTGCATGGGCCTCGCATTTACCAAGAAGCCGCATAACCTCAACCGAATCGATCCATAAAGCCGGGGCATCGCCGAATACCACCGTTTCTCGATCAGCGATTACGCTGCCGTTACCAAAAATCTTTCTCAGTGTCGACAGCGCTTTTCGAAGGTTTGTTTTCGCGGCGTCTATAGAGCTCTCAGGCCACAGCAAGGATGCGAGGTAAGCTCTGGGATGAGGTCGGTCGGCTAACGTTATGTAGCCCAGTAGAGCAAAAGTCTTCCTGGTATCCAGCTTGACCTTCTTACCCGCGTATTCCAGCCGCGGTGAATTTAAGAGATAAAGGTGGAAGCCAAAACTTTTCTCAGTCTTTTGCATATTTATAAATATTTATTAGTCTGTAATAATTCTAAGCAAAATTATTTCCGAATGCAAACTGCTCGCATTCTCGACGCAACGGCTCAGGAGAACCTTACCGAGTATATTTCCCGTTCCCCCCCCCCATATTTCTTGCGAAGATCCGCTACAAACCGTTTCGGGGCGTCGCCAGCGAGCGGTTTCAGGTGGAACACGTAGACCTCACTCATGGTGCATTAAGGTCGATTGTGATTTTACGGGCTGTAGCGTATGCTTGATGTGCACCAACCAGCGTGAAATTGGAGGGACAAGTGAGCGATTGTATTTTTTGTCAAATTGTAGCGGGAAAAGCCGGATCGTCGAAGGTATACGAAACCGAGAGCGCGTATGCCTTCCTTGATATCAACCCGGTTAATGAGTATCACACTTTAGTTATTCCGAAGAAGCATTACACCGACATGTTTGATCTTCCGGAAGCCGAGCTCCTTGGCCTTATGTCGGTTTTGAAGTATGTGGTCGATCTGTATGGCGAAAAGCTCGGTATTGATAATCTGCAGATAATTAATTGCTCCGGAGAGGAAGCTCAACAGGATGTTTTTCATATTCACTATCATATAGTGCCAAGAAGCAAGGGCGACGGACAGAATATCAAGTGGACCACTCACCCTGAAATGCGGAATAAATTTGATGAAATGCTCAAACGGCTCGAGTAGGGCGGAAGTTTAAAAAATGACTGACAAGATACAAACTCTGCGGATTGGGAACGAGATTGTATATCTTCTTATCGTAGGCGATCTGCATTCAAGTATTCTTCCTCTTGCGGAAGTTGATCGACTTCGTATGGCACTTCCCGGCCTTTCTAAAATCCTAGTAAACGGTGACATTTTCCCTCTTGGCTGCGAACCTGTTGAAACGCTGGAGTGGGTTATAGATCGAGCGGGTGAAGCCGTGGTGTTGGGAAATCACGACGAAGGTGTTCTCGAGCATGACGAACCCGGCCAGCCGTTATATTCGGAGGCGGGTGTACATGAGCTGCTAAGCGAACCTCAGCTCGAGTACCTGAGCCAAAGGCCGTTGCGATTGGATATAACATGGAAGGATTTTGCTATCCGTCTTACCCACAGCCATCGCCTTCCCGATGGTACGCTGCGGCCGTCGACTTCATTCAAGACTAAACCGGCTGAGTTGTGCTCGATTTTCGGCGACGGCGAAGTTGATCTTGCCGTATTGTCTCACACTCATTTTCCTTTTGTGCGTGAGAATCAGAAACGATGGGTTGCGAATACCGGGTCCACCAGTCTGCCGATTTTGTCGGTTCTTGCCGACGACGGCACTTTGGAATCTCAGGGTGATAGTGACGACCCTTCCCGCGAGCCGCTTTGTAGTTTTTTGCTTGTGGGTATAGATGAAACAACACATGAGTTACATCCGGAGATTGTGTATTTTGACTACGATCGGGAATTGCTGATTGCCTCTCTAATAGAGGCCGGCTATCCCAATATGGATCGTTGGCGAACTCTCTTGTCTACCGGGTTGCTTTCCCTCAAGTAAGGAGAATGATTGTGAGAGCACAAAGCAAAGTCGCCGAAGGTTGGTGGGATTATACCCCTCTTGATAAAACGATTCTCGATGACGCGGCTGGGCTGAGTGCGGAAGCGATTCCTCATCTGGGGCGTGAGGGTTTCGCCATTCGCATGTACGATACGTTGGAAGATTTCTATACCGCGGAAGCCCTTGAGTATATTCGCTCCTGGAAGAACTCATCTGCCGACTCACCAACGGGTATCTGCGGTCCTATAGGTCCAACCGAGCAGCTGCCGTTAGTTGCGAGAATTATTAACGATCTGGATGTTGATGTGCGGGAAGGGCATTTCTGGGGAATGGATGAGTGGTATAAAGACGGCGCGGATGTCCCTATTACTCACCCCCTTTCTTTTGCCGGAGCCGATATGGAGCTTTGCTTCAACCGAATTAGGCCTGAGCTCAGAATGCCAAATGAGAATCTGCACTTCCCGTCGGCTGCCGGTATAGAAGAATATTCGCAAAGCTTTGATCAAGCCGAGTGTCTTGTTATGCAGGGCGGTCAAGGTGACGTGAAGCATTGGGCCTTTAACGATCCCGTGAGGAGAGAAGGGCAGTGGTCCGACGCACCTCCGCCCCCTGAAACATATCAAAAACTTGGCGCCAGAATCGTTGAGCTTCACCCGATAACTGTAATGCAGAACGCGAGAACATCCGGCGGCGGAGTCCTGCAGAATGTGCCGGCTCATGCCCTTACCGTCGGCCCCCGCGAGACATGGAAATCCCGCCGGGTATCGATCTGGCACGCCGGATTGCACGACAATGCTTTCGGAATGCGTCTGACAACATTGATGATATCCAAGCGGATAGCCGATAGTGCGGTCCCCATGTCTTTACTGGCCGATCATCCTGATGTCGTGTTTAATTTCTACCGGCCGGGTTTGGGAAACTGTGATATTGAGATGCACTAATATAACCGCAGGTATTGCATATTGCAGGAGGAGTTCATGACTTCGAGCGAGCGGCTTGCTTCAGTTCTTCGAGGAGAAATACCCGATTGCGTGCCGGTCTGCCCGGATATCTCGAATATGGTGCCCTGCCGGCTGACCGGAAAACCTTTCTGGGATATTTATGCCTATCAGGATCCTCCATTATGGAAAGCCCATATCGATGCACTCAAGTTTTTCGATATAGACGGAGGATTTGAGCTCTACGACTTCGGACCTGTCGATCCGCTCACAGGCGATGTTTCCCCATGGGTAGAGTACGTTGTTAGACGTTATGAAGATGGTCGTTTTGTAACTCAGAATCTCAATTCGGAAGACAATACCTGGGCAGATACGGTGCGGGTATATACAAAGGATAATCCGCCGGCAAGCAGGGTGATGCCTGAGAAGATCGGACTTCCTCCGGTGCCGGAGAATCCTGAGCCTCTCGAGGGTGTGAAAGCATGGCCCGTCGGAATGGAGCGGTGGCTGCTGATCAGGGAAGAATTGGGCGACCAGGGCTTATTAGGCATGATGAGCGGAATGGGTACCAGTATGATGGGAACCATTGAACAGATATATGATTTTCATGATAATCCGGCGCCGTTCTATGATCGCGCGGAGAAGATGAGGGCGGAGGCTGAACGCCGAATGGAGCTTATTGCGGATCTCGCGGTGAAGCCGGCATTCCTTCTGTGCGGGGGATCGGGCACGCTGGTTTTTCAAAGTCCTGATATTTTCCGCAAGCTGGTGCTTCCCATACTGGGAGCAGTTACCACGATGGCTTACGATATCGGCATACCGACTCATGTTCACTCCTGCGGCCCAGAAAAGGAATTAGTAAAAATGGCCGCGGAAGAAACCAGACTCACCGTGATCGATCCTCTGGAAATTTCGCCGATGGGCGATTGCGATCTGGCTCAGCTTAAACGATTGTATGGTGATAAGATAATTCTCAAGGGCAATCTGCATACTACGGAAGTCATGCTTCGAGGTACCGTTGATGAAGTTGTGTCGGTAAGCAGAAAGGCAATTGATGATGGTGCAGAGGGCGGCGGATTTATTCTATCCACAGGTGACCAATGCGGTCGCGACACCCCGGATGAAAACATATTTGCGATGGTTGAGACCGCAAGAACCTATGGGAGGTATTAGAACATGAACAGCCGCGATCGATTCTTCGCCGTTTTACGCGGAGAGAAACCCGATCGGCTTCCGGTTATTCCCATCTCAATGATGATCGCCGCCGACACAATTGGTGTGCCCTACAAGGAATATGCCATCGATTACCGGGTAATGGCCCGCGGCCAGATAGCCTTTGCTGAGAAATATTACATCGATCATGTGTCATCAATTTCCGATCCGGCTACCGAAGCGGCTGACTGCGGTGCCAAGGTAATATATTTTGCCGATCATCCGCCTGCTCTGGATGAATCAAATTCACTGCTTGAAAATAAATCTGCCCTGCTAAAATTAAAGGCGCCGGATCCTAAATACTCTGAGCGAATGAGTAATCGAGTCATGGCCGTCGAACAGATGAAATCGCAGGCGGGTCAAGAAAAAATAATCGAAGGATGGATTGAAGGACCTGTCGCCGAATCGGCGGATCTTCGGGGCATCAACCGGGTTATGATCGACTTTTTTGACGATCCGGATTTTATCCGTGATCTTTTTGAGTTTGTTTTTCATATTGCTGTGCGGTATGCCCACGCACAGGTTGAAGCCGGTGCCGATGTTATCGGAGTGGGCGATGCGGCGGCGAGTTTGATCGGAGGGCCCCTATTTGAGCAGTTCGCCCTGCCGTATCACAAGCGAATCGCTGAGGAAATCCATGAGATGGGTGCACTGGTTCGCCTTC
>JABGPX010000603.1 GCA_018644745.1 Spirochaetales bacterium | reverse complement strand
GCCCATCCCACTCGGGAGGCGGAGGATTTTTCATATACTTCTCACAGCGTTTTAAAAATATGTCAGCAACGTGATCTTCAGATAAAAGCTTAATGGTTGCTTCGAAAAACGAAACGGCATTCTTGAAATCTCGACCATAGTAGTGTTTCAGCCCTTTATGGTGGTACAGCCAGGCTTTCTGTTCCCGGTCACTTAGTTTGAGTGCCGCGATATATATCTTTTCGCCCTGCGTTTTCCCTTTTACCACAACTTTATCGATCATTCTGCAGGGGATTTTTTCTCTTACTTTTCGAAATACACTCTCGGAGAAAATAACTTCCTGTTTATACACTTTTGTCAGGCCTTCGAGCCTTGATCCCAGGTTTACCATATCTCCGATTATTGTATAGTCCATTTTTTTCTCAGAACCAATATTGCCGACGGTAACCACGCCGTAGTTGACACCAATTCCTGTCTTAAAAGGAGGTTTACCGAGTTCCATTTGCTTTTTATTGAATAAAGCGAGCGCGGCCTGCATCTCAAGAGCGGTGCGGACCGCCTCCTCGGCGTCGTTATCATGTTTTACCGGCGCACCGAAGAATGCCATTATAGCGTCTCCGATGTATTTATCGACTATTCCTCCCCGGCTCATGATGATGTCGACAAGAATCCCAAAGTATTGATTGAGAGATTTTACCAGCTCATCCGGCATGAATCCTTCCGAAATTGTGGTAAAACTTCGAATATCTGAAAAAAGGATAGCCAGCACCCTGTTGTCACCAACAAGCATCTGTTCAGGATTCATAAATAGGCTGTCTATTACATCTTTGGGGACATATTTCTGGAAGATATTTCTTACCTTCCGTTCATTTTTTTGGGCCAGCACCGCCTGAAAGGCGAAATCTTTTATCTGAGCATACGCTTTTTCGAGCTGATTCACCATAATATTGAAGGTGTGGGCGAGTTCGCCTATTTCATCCTGAAACTCTACCTCTACTCTCCGGGACATATCGTTGTCGGTGATAATATCCCGCATGGCCCCGGCCACCCGTCGAAGCGGCTGGGTGAGATAATTGGTAAACATCAGCAGCAGAATGAGGGACAGCAGAAGTGAGGCGGAGAGAACGATATAGCTCTGGCGTTGAATCTGGGTAACTTCCCTGTAGAAGGTCTTTTCATCCTCGGTTACGAGCATATACCAGGAAAATGCTTCAAAGAAAAATGCGTTTCCTACCCTGTCTCTGCCGCCGGCTTTCAGCTCTACCCAGCCTTCCTTCCTGTCCTTATATAACTGCTTGAGGCGAAACTCTTCATCTACTGCGAGCTCAGTCGCGGTTGTCGCGGCCACTACGTCGGTATCTCCATTCACCGCAAAGATAAGCTCGGTGTCCGACCGTATGATGGTACTTGCAAAGGATCCTACTGCCTTTTTTGCCACTTCTACGTATTCTTCACGATCGGAGAGATCGTTATTGACGAGAAGGCTCCATTGATTGTCAGCATATTTTCGGAGTTCTTCGGCTTTGAACCCAAGGGATTCAATCGCGATACGGGTCATGCCGTTCCGGGCGGAGAACTGAGAAATGAATCCGGATATAAGCAGTGTACTGGCGAGAAGGGGAAGTACTATGAGAATTATTTTTGCTCGTATGCTCACACGTATATTCCGTTTAAGACCTAGCGGTTTTTTTTGATATGTCTCTTAAATTATTTATCGGCAAAGGCGCAAGGGATTGTAAGGAATAACCGATACTAAAATGAAGGAAAAGGGGTAGAAATGTGAGTGAAATGCAGACACCTCCAGACTCTCCTGAGGAATTTCTTATTGCAGAAGAGAGCGGAGTGTCCGACGATGATCGACAGGACATTATTCGCCAGATTGATAAGGTTGTCGAAGACAATAAAATACCGGTTACAAGCGAACTCTTTAAGATCAATCCAAAAAAACGGGGCGTTTTCTTCCCAGTATTGATAAATCTCATTGCAGTTGCAGCTATTGCAGGCGGGTTCTTTGGAGCTTCCTGGTATTTCGAGCAGAAGAAAGAGACTTTGAGCGTAGAATCGAAAAGTTTCCTTTCACCTGAAGGCAGACTTATCGCCGAACTTAAACGGGAAGCAGAATCGAAATTGCAGGAGAAAGATTCCGAAATCGGGCAGATCCAATCTCAGCTCTTGCAAATCGAGAAAGAACGTACCGACCTGCAGGAGACCATGGACGCGAGAATTCAGGAGCGGGAAACGGAGCTCAGGAATGCCCTCGACCGGCAATTAGCCCTGGAGAAATCCAGACTCGAAGCTCTCGGCAGATCGGATGATGATATAACCGCACGGCTGCAGGCCTACGAAGAGCAGGTGAGTGCAGAACAGGCGGCCGAACTTGATCAATTCCGCCAGCAATCTGAAGCAGCGATCCTGGAAAAAGAGATTGAGCTGCAGCAGAACAAGGAGCTCTCTGAGCAGATGCTCGCCGAGGCCGAACAGGAGCGATTGAATCTCGAAGAGCGTTCCGAGGCCAGGGAGGAAGAGCTCGTTGAGCAGTACGAAAAAGAAAAACAAGCCCTCTCTGAAAGTATTTCGGAGGCTGAGTCTCAGCTGCAGACCATAACCGCGTTTCAGCAGCAGGAGAAACTTGTCGCCGATCAAATTGTAGGCACTTACGCCATAATCCAGCAACGGATGGATCAGGGGCTTTTTGACGATGCTAAGAGTGATTTGGAGCAGCTCCGGGCGCTGCTCTATGATTCGTCTATTGAGTCACTTCCGAATATTGCCGCGCGAAGAAGCACCGACTTGTTTATACTCGATTCTCTCGAAGAGCTCATAGAAACACGGGCCGCGGTTGAGGAGACTAAGACCTCAGATTCCATTCTTGAAGCTGCAAACCTTCTCACTACCGCTCGCGGAGCGGTGTCTCGCGCGGATACTGCATATCAGGAGGGGGATAGCTTGGAAGCGGTTAGGCTCTATACGGATGCCCTTAAGCTCGTGCCGTCTCTTAGCCATGCATATGCAAGCTTGAATACCCTCCAGAGCGACAATAATAGAGAATTAATCACCGCGGCTCTATCGGCAGCAAATGAATTTATAAAGACCGGCAATATCTCAGGAGCTGTAAAAGCCTATACCGACGCGATTGTGTCCGCTTCCGGTGACAATTCAGGACTTGTTCAGCAGGCCGTTGAGGGAATCGATGATGTGCTTTCCGTTGACAGGGACCGAAAACTTGATGCCGCCAACGGTGTCGCCGCTTCTCTGCGCTCGCAGGTAGCCGCACTGCTTTCCAACGTAGATAGCCTGGAACGGGATCTCTCCGCGCGGCGCGGCGACATAACCCGCCTTCAAGAGGAGCTGATTACCCAAGAGCTGAAAGCGGCCGGGTTAGAGTCTGATCTGTCCACAGCAACCGCAGCGGTAAAAGATCTCACTACGTCGATTGCCGGGCTTTCTCAAACTATTGAAGAAAAGGACTTATTAATCCGCGATCAGCAGGATGAAAACGCCGAGTTGGTGATCGAATTTCAATCTTTGAGTGATTCCTACCGTAGTCTGTCGATTCAAGCCGAAAACCTAGGCGTTGATCTTGAAGAAAAAGACTCTGAGCTGAGTTCCGTCGCTATCACCCTAGATGAGAGAAACCGGACTATCACTTCGATGAAAAGAGACCTCGAGCAGCTTAGCTCGGATCTCGCTGAGGGAGATATGAAGATCGCCGAATTGGAGTCACAGCTATCTGATACCGAAGGTAATCTCAATCAGGAAAATACTGACCGTCAGTCGTTGCAGACCCAACTAGATGAGCAGATTGCTTTGGTTGCTGACCTCACCACACGCCTAGAAGATGAGGCCGCTGTTGTTCAAGATCTAAATGCCGGGCTTGCCGCCGAGACGGCAAAAGTGACAGATCTCACCTCTCGCCTGGATATATCTAGCAGCAGAATCACGGAACTAGACGGTTTGCTTGAAGCTGAAATAGCGGCTGTCCAGGATCTCACTGCCCAATTTGCCGAGGAAACTGCGGCGGCGCAGGCGCTGTCTGCGAACCTCGACAAGATGACCGATGAGTATGAATCGCTTCAAACAGATTCAGTGGCCGCAGCCTCGGAAATCGAGGAGCTCGAATCTGAGGTTATAGCTGCAAAGAGGGCCCTCAACTCGAGCCTACGGGATTCCGGCATACTCGAGTCGGACCTCAGAACCGCGAATGATACAATTGCTGAATTGGAGACCAAGCTCGAAGAAGCTCCGGCAGAAATTGAAACCGTTGCCGTGGCCCCTGATCTTGAAGCTTTGAGGATTATTTTCGGAGATTATCAGGCGAGTATCGAACCCCTTCTTAATGCGGGAAGAGCGGTAGACATACGGGAAGCAAAGAGAAATCTGGGCGTGTTTTTTGAAAGACCTGGTAATCTCGCAATTCCTGGAATTTACTCGGTATGGAGCCGTACTGATAAGGCCTTTCTGGATTTGGAAAAAGGTCTCGAAAATGAACTTGGTCAGAAGAATGCCCTGAATGAAATTATCCGATATACGGAATATGTCTCTGCCGGCAGCGATGCAAATCTCGCGGCCCGGCTCGCCTTTGAGGCGCTAGCGGAAAGCAATCTCCTGTACAAACGGGCCTTCGCAGATATTGTGAGGATCGCCGATTCCGAAGCCGCCGGTAACACACCTTCCCAGCCGGAGTATATTCTGATGGGGACCGTAGCATCATTTGCGTCCGGCACTGTTACCATCGATGTTAAGGCTGACATAGGCGTCTTAAACGGGGCTGATGTACTTATAAAAAGGACTAAAGGTAGCGGCGAGGAGATGACTGTTGCCCAGGGAGTGGTAACTAAAGTCGACGGCACCACCGTAGAGGTCGATCTGCGTCTCTATCTCGATCCGATTCCTCCCGGTTTTGAAGACAGCGCCTATCTAGATGTAGCTTCGCGGTAGAATTAGTTTGTCATTGAGAGAGGCTGGCGGGTAACCTCGAGAACATCCCGCCAAAGAGGTCCCTCCGGTTCAACCATGTTGCGTCTGGATACCGCTGTTTCGATCGGAAGATGAACGAAGGTACTGTTTACCAGACTGATCAGTACTTCGGTTTTACCCGCCATTGCAGCGTGGGCCGCATGTGCGCCTAGACGGGCACAGTAGATTGAGTCGCCTGGGTGGGCCGGGGTACTTCTAATCATATAACTCGGATCAATATACTTGAGGCTCGCAGAAAAACCGATCTTTTTGAAGTGTGTATCGATACGGTCTTTGAGGAAAAGACCGATATCCGACAGGATCTTATTTCCCGAAGCATCGGTACCTTCCATCTCGTTCAAATAATTCTGACCTGCTCCTTCGGCGATGAGAATTACCGCGTGTCCCCTATCTTCCAAACGCGTTTTCAGATGAGTAAGAAGCCCCTTGTCACCATCCAATTCGAAGGGAATTTCCGGGATGAGGGTAAAATTTACGTCGTTTATTGCAAGCGTGGTGTGAGCTGCAATAAAGCCGGATTCTCTCCCCATAACTTTCACCAGACCGATACCGTTGGGTGCGCCGCTTGCCTCAACATGAGCGCTTGCCACGGCTTCCACCGCTTTCGCGACGGCGGTCTCGAAACCAAAGGAACGCTGAATAAAGCTCAAATCATTGTCGATAGTTTTGGGTATTCCTACAATCGCGATTTTCAGGTTCCTTTTTTTCACCTCACGCGAAATGTCCAGCGCAGCTTTCTGGGTGCCGTCGCCTCCGATGGTGAACAGCACGTTTATATTCATTCGCTCCAGAGCATCGACCAAATCGACAGGTCGGTCACCATGACCTCTTGATGAACCGAGAATAGTGCCGCCTTTCGTATGAATATCATCGACAACGACCGGATCAAGTTCCATCGTGGGATAACAAAATTCAGGGAGGAAACCGCGGTATCCGTTTCGGATGCCGGTAATTCTCTTCACACCGTATCGATGCCAGAGACAGCGGACGATCGAGCGGATAACGTCGTTGAGACCGGGGCATAGGCCGCCGCAGGTAACAATTGCCGCGTGGGTGTGTCCGGGATTGAAGTATATTTTCTCCCGCGGCCCTGCCGCCTCGAGCAATTCTTCCTTCTTATAGGATTTGCTCGGATCATCTGGATGGGCGTGAATATTGTACATGATATATTCATCGTCATTTACGTAGTTAGCCAAGGAGTCGCCATAGGTCGTTGAAAGTGTAATAGGCGAGGGCACGCTTCTTGTACCCAGGTTTTCTATTGAGAAGTTAATATTGCTCATGGGATCCTCCGAAACGTTATTGTATGAATAAAATTCCACCCCGACAATCCCTCTTGATGAATCATTTGTTGAGGGTTTGATATCGTTTTTGAATGCTAATATCCGCTGAAATCCGCCGAAATCCGCGGATTTGCCGAAATGAAGCTTTGTAGCTATTTTCTAACATATCTATGCTTCTGGAGGTAATAATTTATGTTGAATAAGGGTGATAAAGCTCCTGTAATTAGCCTTCCCGATGAAACCGGTGCGGTTATCTCTCTTGATGACTTCGCAGGGAAAAAAAAAGTTGTATATTTTTATCCGAAGGATGACACACCCGGCTGCACAACCGAGGCCTGCGGATTTCGAGATGTCTATGATGACATTCTCGCGAAAAACGCGGTAGTTCTTGGCATCAGCCCTGATTCCTCACAATCACATGTTAAGTTTAGGGATAAGTTTGACCTGCCATTTCATCTGCTGAGCGACGTAGAAACGACGGTGATACAGGGATTCGGCGCCTGGGGCGAGAAGAAAAATTACGGCAAAACATATATGGGAATAATCAGATCCACCTTTATTCTTGATGAGAACAATGTCGTAATCGAGGCGTTTCCGAAGGTAAAACCTGCGGACCACGCTGAAGAAATATTGAATCTGTTGTAAGCGGTAAGCATTGACCCGTTCAGGTTGACGATAGGTCGGATTTTGAGTATTTATTGATCACTTCCGTGTGAAGCATTTGTATTGATCCTCCTAATATTTGTTTTCCCCCGGGGCTTAACCTCCTTTGCCCCGGGGGTTTTTTTGTAACTTTTGCTCTGGTGCGTAGTCTTATGTATAGAGACAGCGTGAGATACCGCATTTCTCGCTTGCTTTCTTCTTAAGACCTCCTTTTTTTTGGCCTTTCCGGGGTTTTCCACCTCCTTTTCCCCGGAGAGGTTTTTTTATGCGCCAATGCTTGTTTTAAAGCAGCTCAACCTCATCTTCATAACTGGCAGAGGGCACCGATAGCATTTCCGGGGTTTGTGTCATTGTAGCGGCACCCCATGTGGAAAGGCCTCGATAATATCTGGTTAATTCTTCCGATTCTGCCGCAGCTTGATCCGGATCCCAACCTTCATACAGAGAGCTCAGGAGTTTGTCTCGAATTCCGGTGAATCCCGGTGAGGTGCCGAGGTCGTCGAGCTCATCAGGATCGTCCCTTAGGTTGAATAATACCGGCGGCAGTCGATCGGAATCCCCGTGTGCCCACAGCTTGTAGGGGCCCTGCCTGATCATCCTGCTTGGCAGCAGTCGGCCGTCGGATCTGGAGTCAACCAGCTCTG
>JABGPX010000439.1:5816-7572 GCA_018644745.1 Spirochaetales bacterium | reverse complement strand
CAGAGCAATACCGGAACGCTAAGTTTTTTCGCGATCATTCCAACCGCGCCTTCGGTTCCAAAATTACAGTGAGGCATGAATAACCCATCAATCTTTTTCGCGCTGAAGTGAGCGACAACAGAATCGACGTGCCGCTGATCCCTGACCATTCCATCCGGGAGAACCTCATCGATAGTACAATAGTTTACTCCCCAGCTATTTAGTTTCTCAAGAATGAGTTTTTTCTGCTTCAGCGCGTCTTCATGTGAAAATACAAACTTTCCGATGGGACATACACCAAGTAAGATTTGCTTTTGTTTCATAATTTTTCCTTGATGTACGATACCGATATAGTAGAAATTGAGAAAGAGCTTGCTTCACTATAGCATGGCCGGTATGGTGGAAAAAAAGGAGGCCGATTATGGCAAAAACCCTCACATTGACCATCGGTATCGCGCCATGTTAATTTTAATTCGCATGTATTCGTTTTCATAAAGGAGCACAAGTGGCACGAAATAATTTTAAATCAGAAAAACGCAGGAAAGAACTGAAAAGACAGAAAAAAAATGAGGAAAAGAGGTTGAGACGTCTCGAAAAGAAGGATGGGGAAGACGGCTCCGAAGGATTAGAAGAAGGCGCCGAAGTCGAGCAGGACATTGCGGATCAGACTGACGAGAGCACGCAACCTGACACCGAAGATCAACAGCCCTCGGAATAACCTCCGCTCGAAATAGAGAAATTTACTGTGGCGAATCCTGTAGTAATCCGTGACGTAAAAACCATATTCACCCAGCCTCAGGGGTCGAGACTCGTAATAGTAAAAATCCTCACATCCGAACCCGATCTGTACGGGCTTGGGTGTGCCACATTCACTCAACGTTTCCACGCAGTACATGCTGCAATCGAAAAACATTTAAGGCCTTTCCTGATCGGAAGGGACGTGTCCCGGATCGAGGAGATTTGGCAAATGGCCATGGTAAACGGCTATTGGCGAAACGGTCCGGTGCTCAACAATGCGATATCCGGAGCGGATATGGCTCTTTGGGATATAAAAGGAAAAATGGCTGGTATGCCGGTATATGATCTTCTCGGCGGGAAATGCCGTGAAGCTGCAGCGGTATATGTGCACGCCGATGGAAAAACCCCCGAGGAAACGGCTGAACAAGTTCAGGGGTTTATGGACGAAGGATATCATTATATTCGAGCTCAGATGGGCGGGTATGGAAGCCCTTCTGAAGGCCTTAGTCAGAAAAAGCCGGACAACTCCCCCGACGGTGCCTACTTCGACAGAAAAGCATACATGCGCGGAACCCTTCGTCTTCTGGAAAAGGTCAGATCGGTGGTTGGTGAGGAAATTGAACTGCTTCACGATGTACACGAGCGGCTGACACCAATTGAGGCGATAGGATTTGCAAAAGACATTGAGCAATTCAAGCTCTTCTTTTTGGAGGACATTCTCGCTCCTGAAGATATTGAATGGTTCAAGCAGCTTCGGCAGCAATGCTCCACTCCAATCGCTATGGGAGAATTGTTTAATAATCCGAGGGAATGGGAGCCTCTGATATCCGATCATCTCATCGACTTTGTACGAATGCATATTAGCCAGATCGGCGGAATTACGCCGGCCCGGCAGGTGGCGTGCAGTGCGTCCACCCGTGGAGTCCGAACCGCCTGGCACGGCCCGGGTGACACGTCTCCCGTAGGCCACGCAGCGAATCTTCATCTGGATTTGTGGGCCCCGAACTTCGGGATTCAAGAGTGGGCCAGATTTTCGGAC
>JABGPX010000439.1:0-5716 GCA_018644745.1 Spirochaetales bacterium | reverse complement strand
AGATCGAGAAGTTCCAGTGAATCAAGGTTCTGATCCTGCACCTTTGTCAAATCCAGCGCAGCGTAGGTATGAAGCCGGTTACTCATAAAAGCCGGGTTTGGATTAACCGATCCGATATGCACGAGCGTCCGGGTTTCGCAGCCCGTTTCTTCGAGCAGTTCTCGCCGGGCCGCGGCATCCGGAGCCTCGCCGGAATCTACTACCCCGGCGGGAAACTCGAGGGTAACTTTTCCGCTTCCGTGTCTGAATTGCCGCACCGTGTATACGTGATCCGGATCTCGCTGTACGAATGGCACAACGCACACCCAGTCCGGCGCGTCAACTACGACAAATCGCCCGGTCTGCCCGGCGGCCGATTTTCGCCGCACCAGATTTATATTAAATATCCCGAGCCTGGCAATCTTTCCGCGGCGGATATCGGCCCATTCTAAATGAGCGAATTGATCCTTTTTCATTCATAAACCATAATCAATGACACCATTCCTGTATAGAAGAGGTCGACTCAAAATGAAAGTTCTATTTATCGGCGGAACCGGAAATATATCGCTTTCCTGCACCTGCGCGGCCCTGGATCGCGGCATTGAGGTGTTTCATTTCAACCGCGGCTCAACAGCTGTCCCCGGGAAACGGGGTATGAGAATTCGGAGCGAAGTGACTACAATCACCGGCGATATCAGGGACAAGGAGAAGGCCGCTTCTCTTCTCGCACAGCATAGATTTGATGTGGTGGTCGACTGGTTTGCATTTACCCCGGATCACATAAAAACGGATATCGAGCTCTTTCGCGGCAGGACCGATCAGCTGCTCTTTATCAGCTCGGCCTCGGTTTATCACAAGCCTCCAAGGAGTTATATCATCACAGAATCCACGCCGGCATATAATCCATACTGGAAATACGCTCAAGACAAAATCGCCTGCGAGAAGATTCTTATGTCGGAATACAAAACAAATGGGCTGCCGGTTACCATCGTGCGTCCGTCTCATACCTACGGAGACGGACGAATCCCGACAACTTTCGGCTCGCAGGATTTCACTATACCTCGGAGGATTCTCGAAGGCAGGGAAATAATAATACATGGGGATGGTCAATCACTCTGGACGATAACCCATTCGGATGACTTTGCCGTAGGATTTACCGGTTTACTCGGGAATCCCAACGCGACCGGTGAGACCTACCATATCACTTCAGACGAGGTTATAACCTGGGACGTCATCCACCAGACTATCGCCGCCGCTCTCGGCGCAGAGGCCAGAATCGTTCATATGCCCTCAGACTACCTTGCCGAACACGCACCCTCATATGGTCCGGGACTAATAGGAGACAAACAGTACAGCTTGATTTTCGACAACAGCAAAATCAAAAGGGCGGTACCTGGTTTTGCAGCAAAGATTCCATTCTTCGAGGGAATGAGGCGCTCAGTTGAATGGGTGAATGAATTCGGAGAAAAAGAAATCGACGGCGATACTGATAAATTGATAGACCGGATTCTAACCGGCTGGTTACCTAAATAAGAAGCGTTACGCCGACAATAACCCCAGCGACGCCGGGAAACAGCGGCCAGATAAGCGTCTTCTCGGAGAGAAACCGAGACAATCCGCTGGCCGCTAGAAACCCGGCGGATATCATCAGGAGAAAAATCACTTCCGCGCCGTCACCGATAGCAGCTCCATCGGCGGACGCTCCAGACACCGTGTACCACGCCAGCCCTGCTCCGCCGGTAATGAGAAGACAGGCCATCAAGATAAAACTCGGGAAGCGAGTGATAAGCGCAAGGATCATGCATATAATGCCGACAAGAAGAGGTACCCAAGTCCCGATATGTTTTACCCCGACGATCTGCAAGATGAAAAAAAGCGCGCCGGCACCGATCATTGCCGCGCCAAGCCCCAGCACCATTCGCTGTCCACGATCAAACTTTGCCACGATGTTTCTCCTCATTAGGATACATGCCCACCACGCCGTTCTCGCTGCTCAGAATGAAATTACCGTCTTTGTCTTTGGGGTAAGACTCCTTATCAAGAGAAACTTTACCGCCGCCGTCTGGAATATCGACAGCAAACACCGGCAACGCCAGCCGTGAGATTTTCTCTTTGAGCTCTCGGACAATGGCGAGACTTCGGACGAGAGGCACGCGAAAGTGAGATGTTCCCTGCACGAGATCGGGCTGAAAAAGATAATATGGCTTCACACGCAGCTTTACGAGCCCATTGAAGAGATCCTCCAGGACATCCGAGTCATCATTCACTCCGCGCAGCAAAACTGTTTGGCTCACTACCGGCAGGCCGCTATCTATCAATCGGCCGAGAGCCGCAGCACACTCAGCTGACAGTTCACGGGGGTGGTTGAACTGAGCAACAATCCAGATAGGGGTCGCTGCCGCAAGGATATCGCAGAGTTTCGGGGTAATTCGCGATGGCAGAACCCCGGGCACCCGGGTGCAAAGCCTGAGCACGAGCCCGGGAACCTTTTCTCTTAAGAGGCCGATAATCCCGGCGAGGTTATCATCATCGAGGGTGAGAGGATCACCGCCGGAAAGCAGCAGTTCATCGATCTCGTCATGCTGCCTCAAATATTCAGCAGCTCCGGTGAGTTCACTCTGGGATAAGGTGCGGTTTTCCTGCCCAGCAAAATGCCGCCGAAAGCAATAGCGGCAGTGCATCGCGCATCTACCGGTTACCAGGAGAAGCGCGCGATTCCTGTATCGATGAATCAGCCGGGGCACCGGCATAAATTTCGCCTCTCCAAGAGGATCCTCTAGTTCATAAGGAAGGATCAGGGTTTCTTCATGAGAATACCGATACTGGCGACTGATCGGATCATCGACATAGGGATCCGCGAGAGAGTCAAAATAGGGTGTAACACGAACCGGAAAAGAAGCGGATTCATCAATCACGACAAAGCATCCTGAATAAAACGGAGGCAATTGAGAGTGCCTTGCTTGTAAAATCCTTCGGAGGGATACATGGTGACATGCTGCAGATGAGTCCTCAAACTATAAACATTCAGCCGAAGCGCGAAATCCGAATCGATAGAATGCTGCTTTGTATACCTATTGAAGAACGATTCTCCAGCCATGCCGAACACATGCATAAAGGATATCTCCCGGGCATAATCCGCGTAGAATCCGGTAATATCAATGAAACCGCTCACTTTCGGCTTGGCACCATCGGTATCGATCATGACATTACCGGACCAGATATCATAGTGGGTTAGAGATCCTGATCGACCAATAGCAAGCACTTGAGGAAAACTCTCACGTACCACGCTAATCTCATCGAGCATCTTTTCCGAAATAAAATCTCCGTTGCCGACTCTTGTAACTACCTCATCAAATCGGGGAAGCCAAAAATCAGACCATTCGTCGATTCTGTTTTTTTCCGGGAGTTCAACACCCCCGAACCCGACCCCTTTTAGCGCATGCAGCTCAGAGATGTAATCGGCAATCTCGTCATCAATCCGGGATCTAGCATCTTCATCGAGATAGCCGTACAGGTGATGCATTACCTCACCCGGAACTCGGCTCATAACAAACACGGTGCCGGGGATGCGATCTTCAGTCTGGTCGATCAAATAAGGTGCTGCCACCGGAAGATTAGTATTTGCGGCGAAGTAGCGGAGAACGTCAAACTCCCTCATTAGCGCGAGATCGCTTGTCTTTGGACTGATCTTAAAAACGAGAGGAGCTTCGTCTGTATCGACCTCTATTACCCGGTTCCAGCAGCCGCCGGTTAGGACTCGGAACCCATTGCAGGTTACGGGTACGCCGAGGGCGGCGGACCCGAGAGCGCCCAAGCTCTCAGTGGTGAGGCTCGGGTCGATCTTTGCCTGTAATAATTGCTCCTGAATGTTCACAAGGCCCTGTCTGTATTTACCGGATAACCCGGGCCCCTCCGCCGGACATGAGTTTTTCAACTTCTGCTTTTGTGGCCATGGAGGTATCTCCGGGTGTTGTCATTGCCAGCGCACCATGAGCCGCTCCATACTCTACCGCTTTCTGAGGGTCGCCGGTTTCCATGAATCCGAATATCAAACCTGATGCAAAACTGTCTCCACCGCCAACCCTGTCGTAGATCTCCAGGTCCTCTCTCATGGTAGCTTCATAGAACTCACCGCCTGCCCAGCAAATAGCTCCCCAGTTATTTATTGTAGCGGTCTTCACCGCTCGGAGGGTTGTACCTATTGCCTTGAAGTTTGGATATTCCCGCACTACCTGACCAATCATTTTCTTGAAGCTTTCGATATCCAGATCGGCAAGATTCTCATCAACCCCTTCGACCTCAAAACCGAGAGAAGCAGTGAAGTCCTCTTCATTGCCAATCATCACATCCACAAATTTGGCGAGCTTTCTGTTCACTTCCTGAGCTTTTTCGTGTCCGCCGATTGATTTCCAGAGAGATGCGCGATAATTCAAATCGTATGAAATAGTCGTGCCGTTGCGGTGGGCTGCTTCCATCGCTTCTTCAAGGACTCCGGGAGTGGACTCGGACAACGCAGCGTAGATACCGCCGGTATGAAACCAGCGGGAACCGGCTTTACCAAAGATCTCATCCCAATCGATATCGCCTCTCTTGAGCTGACTCGCCGCGGTATTGTCCCTGTCGGAGGTTCCGAGAGCCGCTCGGATGCCGTGACCTTTCTCCGTAAAATTCAACCCGTTTCGCACGGTTCTGCCGATACCGTCGTACGGCACCCACTTGATGAATCTTGTATCAACCCCACCCTGCATAATGAAATCTTCGACCAGATGCCCTACCTCGTTGTCGGCGAACGCCGTAACCACGGCGGTGTCCATACCGAAGCATTTCTTTAACCCGCGGGAGACGTTGTACTCCCCGCCGCCTTCCCACACCTGGAACTCTCGGGCGGTTCTTACCCGGCTATCGCCGGGATCAAGGCGCAGCATGATCTCACCAAGGGAAACACAATCATATTTGCACAAGTCTTTTGCCTTTACATCTATTACTGACATATCTGTTTATACTCCTGATAATTTCATATTTCTTTCGCCATAATATTATGCGAGCCCGGCTCATGCAACAGAGCAGTTCTCAATATGAGCAATTCCTCATTAGGATAATGTGCAATTTGACCTGCGGAAAATAATTACCTACCTTTGGAATACTTCCCTGGCCGACACGATCGGGGTTGACGCTGTTCGAGGAGAGACAATGGCGCCGAAAGAAATAAGTCTGATACCCGATGACGAACACAATAGAAATCTTGTAAACAACGCCCATCCGGCAAACTGGACAAATCCCGTCGCGAATGGGAAATACAACATGGTAGTAATTGGAGCCGGCACCGCAGGGCTTGTTGCCGCCGCAGGAGCGGCTGCCATGGGTGCAAAGGTTGCCCTCATAGAAAGGCATCTTATGGGCGGAGACTGTCTGAATATCGGATGTGTGCCGTCGAAAGGGCTCATCCGGGCGGGGCGGGCCTATGCAGGTACCCGGGAAGCGAAAAAGTTCGGGATAAAGGTGCCGTCTGGTACTTCAGTAAATTTCCCGGAAGTAATGGAGAGGATGAGACTGCTTCGGGCAAAGATCAGCGCGAACGATTCCGTACAGCGGTTTACCAATTTGGGCATAGACGTTTTTCTTGGTGAAGGCAGCTTCATTTCCCGGAACGAAGTAAAAGTAGATGATCAGATATTAGAGTTTTCCAAGGCGGTAATAGCCACCGGCGCTAGGGCGTCCGCACCCCCTATACCCGGCC
>JABGPX010000674.1 GCA_018644745.1 Spirochaetales bacterium | reverse complement strand
CGAGGGTTCGAATCCCTCTCTCTCCGCTTTTTCCCCTTTAGTGTTGATAGTTGGGACCTGCGCTATCGGCAGTCACCCAATTCCGTCAGGACCGGAAGGTAGCAGCGGTAAGTGATTTGTTGAGGAGCAGCAGTGCTCTTGACTGGAGCTAAAGGGGATTTTACTTTTCTGTTAAAGAATAACCATGGCATATGAAGTAACAGCTACAAGAAAACGTCCTCAAGCATTCGATCAGATGGCTGGCCAGGACTTTATTGTTACAACTCTCAAGGCATCAGTTTCAAGCGGCCGCATTGCTCACGCCTATCTTTTTTCCGGCCCTCGCGGTGTTGGAAAAACATCGGCAGCACGCATTCTCGCTCGATCGCTTAACTGCGAGACCGGACCATCCGAGATTCCCTGCGGCGAATGCGGAAATTGCATGGAAATCTCCCGGGGAAACTCTCTTGATGTGATAGAAATTGACGGTGCTTCCAACACATCGGTAAACGACGTACGGGAGATCAAGGATGAAGTGCTTTTCGCGCCGAACGCGGCTCGTTATAAAATCTATATAATTGATGAAGTTCACATGCTCTCCAACAGTGCATTTAACGCGCTGCTCAAGACAATCGAGGAACCGCCTCCATATGTAATCTTCATTTTCGCAACGACAGAAGTTCATAAGGTGCCGGCGACCATACGATCACGTTGTCAGCAATTTAATTTCAGACTCATTTCTATTGAGACAATAAAGTCGCTGCTTTCGGAAGTAGTTGCCGAATTAACTGTTCAAGCCGAAGACGAAGCGCTTTTCTGGATTGCTAAAGAAGCAACCGGCTCACTGCGGGATGCCTATACCCTACTCGATCAGGTTGTTTCCTTTTCCGACATGAATATTACTTTTGAGCTCATTCGAGAGAAACTCGGTCTGGTGGGCCTCGACAGGATGAATGATATTGTCGATCGCCTCATAGACGGCAAAGCGAATGAGGCAATTGAGATGGCTGGTGAAATCCTTTTCCGCGGGGTTTCGATCGACCGATTTATGATTGATTTGGCGGAATATTTTCGGTGCATTCTCTTTCTTCGCCACGGAATTACCAAGGAATCCCTTCTCGGCTACACGCCGGACCGGTTCTCCAAACGGGTATATGAAACGCTGTCGGATGTTCAGATTGAAAAAGCACTCGATTTGGTACTGCGGCTTTACCGGGATATTCGGTATTCTCTGAATCAACGCTACGAACTCGACCTCCTGCTTAGTAGATTATCGGTACTGCCTTCTTATATACATCCTCGAGACCTTCTCGAGCGTATTACGGAGATCCGCAAAGAGCTTCTCGGAGGCGCGGCCGGAAAGCAGATACGGGGAACAAACAACCACGAAATCCCTCCGACAGATCCATCCGAAGAGCCCCAATCTCAAACAGAGCCGGAGCAAACAAGCTCAATTCCGAAAGAGATTGACGGGAATCTGGGAGAAGAGAATCGTGAGGCGATAATGGCCTCGATTCGAAAGAAGTATCTCTCCCTTGCGTCATCCCTAGAAAAAGTCAGTGCTTGGCGATTGGAAGGCGATATTCTGATTCTGACCTGTCAATCAAATTATGACGCTGCAAATATCCGACGGGAGCAGCAGAAAATGATGGAATCGGTGTCCGGTGCCCTTGGTCGGCCGTATAAGATAGAGCTCGAGAGCGGTCTGGACAGCCCGGACGCGGGAGCTGAGGAGAGCGATTCCGAAGACGAGAACATCGACAATGTCGAAATGATTCGAAGGGTGTTTCGCGGCGAAATAGTAGAAGAATAGCGCGGGTCTACCGGCAAGGAGATATAACACGATGAATCCAATGGATCTTCTGAAGAACTTTCAGAATATGCAATCTCAGGTTGGGAATATGCAGGAGAAGATGAAGGGCCTTATCGTAACCGGAACTTCCGGCGGCGATATGGTAAAGATCGAGATGAACGGACAAATGGAAGTAACGAACGTTACTATTTCACCGGAAGCCGTTGATCCTGACGATATAGGAATGCTTCAGGACCTTATTTTTGCTGCCTGCACCGATGCGTCTGTAAAGATCAAAGATAAAATGCGCGAAGAGATGTCTTCAATTACCGGCGGCATGGATCTGCCTCCCGGCCTTTTCGGCATGTAGCGTGACCACCCTAGATCAGCTTATCAAGCATCTATCAAAACTCCCTGGTATCGGCAGAAAAAGTGCCGCCCGGATCGCTTATTATCTGCTTCGAGCTGATCGAGGTGTCAGCGAAGATCTCTCGAGAGAAATCGGTGAACTCAAAGACCGGATTAAAGTGTGCACTATCTGCGGCAACTATACCGAAGTCGAACCGTGTGAAGTCTGCACCGATCCACGACGGGACCAATCGCTAGTGTGCGTTGTTGAGCAGTCTCAAGATATCCAGACGATCGAATCAACACGGGAATTCGAAGGGCTTTTCCACGTTCTTATGGGGGTTATCTCCCCTATCGACGGTATCGGCCCTGAGGACCTGACCATCAACAAATTGATTCAGCGGGTAAAAACCGGCAGTATAGAGGAAGTTATCATCGCCACCAATCCGACCGTAGAGGGTGACGCGACAGCAATGTATCTGGTTCGCCTTTTGAGTGAAACGGGAGTGCGCCTTTCCCGGCTTGCATCCGGCTTACCAGTTGGGGGAGATCTGGAATATGCTGACCGACTCACTCTTGCCAGATCGTTGAAAGGCCGAATATCTCTCTCGAATTAAGCCCTAAAAGGCATATCGAAAAACCCACATTAGATTCGTCTGTCTGTATGCGCTTCTTATTAGAATCGTGGTTTTTCGCATATGCCGGTTATCATAACGGCAGTATTTTGAGAAGCCCTACAGTTTATCTATGAGCATAGAGCACTTTCCCGAGGGAATGGGCAAGGTTCGTTTTTTTCCCTCGTCGAGTATATTTATGGTGAAGTAATACAGTTTTTCGGACTCCAGCCGTATTTCCCATCCTCGGCCGCTCTTGTTGCTGAGGATGGTAATCATATTCCGTTTCAGTGATAGATCCTCTATTCCCATAATCTCCATAGTCGGGACAATCCAGTCGACAGTTTTCCGCGGGAGGCTGATGTATAAGCCGATTACGTTTTCTATTACCAAAGTTATCGTCGACAGCGCAGCGTATGGCAGATAGAGAGGTCGGGGCCAGCTCCGTTTTTCAGGCCATTTTGCCGGGCCGTCTCTGTTGGGAAGATAGGCTTCGTAAAGGTTTCCCTTTTCCTTCCCTTCAGGATGAAGAGTATCGAGCATAAAATAAAGGTGCCTGATCGCGCATTCTCTCGCCAGGTCGTACCGGCCGTATTTTTCAAGACCTTTTATCACCATGAATGTGAAAACCGGATATACCGACCCGTTGCAGCCTCCACCGTCTTCATCGAAGGTTTCTTCATCAGCGGCGAGTGACGGGAATGGGTTCTCGGTGCCGAAGGTCTGCGGATTCTTGAGGTGATCGATAAGCCTGCCGGCCTTGTCGTCGTTGGGAATCTCCGCGAGCAGGGTCCAGAACGCGGCAATGGTTTTTACTGATAGACGATTTCCGTCGGCATCCAGGTCGCAGTAAAACCCCTGCTTATTGTCCCACATCTGGGTGTTTATTCTTGTTTTTAGAGAAAAATACTGCCGTTTATACCGGAAACTCAGCTCTTTGTCGTTCAGAATGTCGCCGATGGCGGACATGTAAAGGGCATTTACAGCCTGTTGAGCGTTGAAATCGACCGGGTAATGTGCGTTTTCTCTCGGTGCGTTTTCCATTCGCGTTGCGTACAGCGGCACGGAGTAGAGGCCGGTTTCGTCTTTAAAGGTATTGTCGAGCCAAATGTAGTATTTTTCGAGTGTTGGAACAATCTCCCGAAGCCGTTTTTTGTTTCCGATCTTATGATACAGATTGAACTCGGCCCATGAAAAAAGAGGAGGGTGTACTCCGGTCGGATTTTTTTTGGATTTTACCGGCTTGCCGTCGGCTACTTTGTATTCTCCGCGAATTGCGCCGCTGTCTTCCTGCTTAGCATAGAAGATGTCGAGAAGCGGCGCAGCCGGATAGATCCGGTTGCTGTAGACTAGGAAAAAGGTGGAAAGACAGGTTTCAAACTGACTGAGATATTTGCTGTCTGGAAAATTGAAGAAACGAGATTGAAAGCCGTTTTTTTCATCACCTCTCTGCCAGAAGTCCTGTATCCAGGCCCAGGTTCTATCATATATGTCTACAAAGTCCTGGTCGTAAAAATGGACCGAAGGAAAGCCTTTTTTTATCACGGAAGCTCCTGCTACGCTGACGTGTGAAGATATAATCTGCCTGGGATCATATGTTAAGAATCAGACTGAATCATAATGAAGTTCATGTAGGAAGTCAAATTTAGCGCCGTTTGTCAAGGTCAATTTCCATGCGCTTCAGGGCAATTCCCAATATGAAAATTCCTCTGCTTGCAATCAACCTCATTATTCATTATAAATAGCTCTTAATACCCTACTAGGACTATAATATATGCACAGATACAGAACCCATACCTGCGGCGCGTTGCGGAAAGCAGACGTGGGAACCAAAAGCGCGATATCCGGCTGGATACATAATAGACGAGATCATGGCGGAGTTCTTTTCCTTGATATTCGCGATCATTATGGAATTACCCAGGTTGTTATTCGACCGGAATCCGGATTTCAATATGAAGTAGGCCACCTTCACAAAGAATCGGTTGTTCGATTTGAAGGCACCGTAATCGATAGAGACGGCGAAAATATAAATCCTAATATGCCCACCGGCGACATCGAACTCGAAGCAAGCGGCTATGAAAGATTGAGCGCCTGCGATTCTCTTCCCGTGAGTGTTTTCCCGGAAGAAGACGCACCCGAGGAGACACGGCTGAAATACCGCTATATCGATCTTCGAAGAACCAAGCTTCACGAGACGATTATTCTGCGGGCAAAAATCATACAGAGCATTCGTAAGAGAATGATCGATCTGGACTTCAACGAGTTTCAAACACCGATTCTTACCAGTTCGAGCCCTGAGGGCGCCCGAGACTATCTGGTTCCCTCGCGTGTTCACCCAGGTTCTTTTTATGCTCTACCCCAGGCACCGCAGCAGTTCAAACAGCTTGTCATGATGGCGGGTTTTGATAAGTATTTTCAGATCGCTCCTTGTTTTCGTGATGAAGATGCCCGCGCCGACAGGTCTCCTGGTGAGTTTTATCAGCTTGATATAGAAATGTCATTTGTTACTCAGGAAGATGTCTTCAAAGTTGTCGAAGAAGTTATGAGCGGGACATTTCAGGAGTTTTCGAAGTGGGAAATTGAATCCACCCCATTTCCGCGTATTACATACGCCGATGCCATGCTGAAGTACGGTACGGACAAACCGGACCTTCGGAATCCGATTGAAATTCGAGACGTGACAGAGATTTTCAAAGATACCGAGTTCAGGGCATTTACCAGCGCTGTAAAAAAAGGCGCTGTTGTCCGGGCCATACCGGTCTCCAAGATCTCCGACCGTCCGAGGAGTTTTTTTGATCGCCTCGTCGAATACTCTCAATCAATCGGGTCAAAGGGACTTGCGTATCTGGTTTGGAATGCCGGAGAAATAAAGGGCCCGATTGCTAAGTTTCTCACCGAAGATCAATTGTCTCAGATCGCTGACCAGAACGCTGCGCAGGATGGGGACGTTGTCTTTTTCGTGTGTGATCGCGAAAAAAATGCCGCAAGAATCGCAGGCGATGTTCGGACTAAACTTGGTCAGGATCTTAATTTGCTCGAGAAGGAAGTATACCGGTTCTGCTGGATAGTAGATTTTCCTATGTTTGAAAAAGAATCAGAAACTGGAAAGATCGAGTTCTCTCACAACCCCTTCTCCATGCCTCAGGGTGAGATTGAAGCTCTTGAATCCATGGATCCCCTGGATGTGCTTGCTTATCAGTACGACATAGTCTGCAACGGCACCGAGTTATCAAGCGGTGCTATTAGAAATCATAAACCTGAGATCATGTATAAGGCATTTGAAATAGCCGGTTATGATAAATCAGTAGTAGACAACAAGTTTCCGGCATTGATCAACGCGTTCCATTACGGAGCTCCCCCGCACGGCGGTATCGCTCCCGGTGTGGACCGGATGATAATGCTGATACTCGACGAACCGAATCTGAGAGAAGTTATCGCTTTTCCGATGAATCAGCGGGCTCAGGATTTGATGATGAACGCGCCGAACGAGGTAACGGATAAACAGCTCGAGGAGCTGTCTATCCGGATTATCCCGCCGATAGATTCCTAGGATTATTTCTCTTGATCCAAGGATTCGAGACCAAGCAGTTCTCGGATTTCATCACCGAGCAGCTCTTCTTTTTCCAGAAGGGTGTCCGCCAGCTTGATTAGCTGGGATTCTTTTTCCTGCAAGAGTTTAGTTGCTCGCACATATGCTGCATCGAGAATGTGTTTAACCTCGAGATCAACTTCCCTCGCAGTTTCCTCACTGAAATCTTTTCGGGTACCTATGTCTTCCCCGAGAAACACGTGCTCACGGCCGCTTCCCAGAGATACATTGCCTAGATTCTCACTCATGCCCCATTCCAGCACCATTTTTCGCGCCAGTTGAGTAGCCCGTTGAAGATCGTTGGACGCCCCGTCGGTTATGGTACCCATGTGAAGTGCCTCGGCCGCACGGCCGCCGAGAAGCATGGCGATGGCATCGAGATTGTATTCCTTGCTGTGGAGGTATCGGTCACCTTCGAGCCGATGCTGAACCAATCCAAGGGCACCGCTGTCCCGCGGCAGAATTGTTGCTTTGTGAATGGTCTCCGTGGTCGGCAGAAACGCCGAGACCAGCGCGTGGCCGGATTCGTGATACGCCACGGTTTTTCTTTCATGACCGGTGAGCACCATGCTCTTCTTCACCAGGCCTAAAAGGATCTTATCGTGAGCCTCGTTTATATCATCCTGCTCTATAACTTCTTTCTTTTTTCTCGCGGCAATGAGGGCTGCCTCATTTAGGAGGTTCTCCAGATCTGCGCCGCTGAAACCCGGTGTCGCCTGGGCAACAATTTTTAGATTTACCTCGCCGATGAAGGGTTTGTTCCTTGCGTGTATCTTGAGGATTTCCTCCCTGTCGAGAGTGGTGGGAAGACCTACCGTAACGCGGCGGTCGAATCGACCGGGTCTGAGCAGCGCGGGATCAAGGATATCCGGGCGGTTTGTCGCCGCTATTACGATGGTGGTCTCGTTCGGTTCGAAACCATCGAGTTCGGACAGCATCTGGTTGAGAGTTTGTTCACGTTCATCATGGCCGCCCCCGACTCCGGCACCCCGGTGCCGGCCGATTGAATCAAGCTCATCGACGAAAATAATACTCGGGCTGTTTTTCCGGGCGTCTTTGAATAGATTGCGGACTCGTGACGCGCCGACGCCCACGAAAAGCTCCATAAAATCTGAGCCGGTAATGCTATAGAACGGCACATTTGCCTCACCGGCGACTGCACGGGCAAGAAGGGTTTTACCTGTGCCTGGAGGTCCGACAAGCAAAACGCCTTTTGGCGTTCTAGCACCCATCTTTTCGAATACGTCGGAGGATT
>JABGPX010000593.1 GCA_018644745.1 Spirochaetales bacterium | reverse complement strand
CGTCAGCCCGCCGTCGCTCGAGATAATCTTATACACGGCTATACTCGTCCTTTCACCGCCGTTATGCAGGAACCTTCCGTCATCGTGAAAAAGAGCCATGTAGCGGCCGTCATTCAGAGCAACAACGTCGCCCATTGCCACAATCCCGCCGAAATCACCGATGGGTTCCAGTTCTGACCAACTCGCGCCATCATCGTCGGACACCGCCATACGTATTGGGTATAAGCCCGAGAACATAATTAAACGCTTCACGCCTCGATCAACAACACGGTGGAGCGTCGGAACCTCGAGTGATGTCGCCCAGCTTTCGGGTACCGGTAATCTTTCGCTCCAGGTGTTCCCGGCGTCGGCGCTGCGTTTCATGACGATCGCACCGCGTCCATGCCCCTTTGGATAGACCACCACCATACTCTTGCCGTCCTCGAGCAGGACGGTGGTCGGATGTCCGAGATATTGGCCCGGCTCGCGGTCGACGAGGAACTGCCGCTCGGTTTCACCGTTTAAATCAATCAATGGAATCGTATACCCTTTTTTCGCCATACTGTTCTCCTTCCACAAGCAGTATGCGGTCAGTGGCTGGTGAATGCAATCCCGGCACAAAAAAAGCCCCGGATTTACCGGGGCGAATGCGAAACATTTAGCTGCTTTTCTAGAAAAGCATATCAGGATCGGTAACAACAGATCCGGTTTCGCGGGGGCTGGAAGCAATCCGCTCATATTCATCGGAACTCAGGAACTCCGGAGTGTACGTCTCATTCCGTCGAGAGATCTGCATATCAAAAGACCTGAGATGATTTCTCGAACCTTTGAGCAGATTCTGATACACAATACGGATATCATCGTTGTCGGTTATCTCCAGCAAGTTAAGCAGATCGGCGATATCCAGCTCCTCGACCTTTGCGCCTACCATTAGGGCATCATCATAAGATTTCTTTCCCGCGGCCACCAGTTCATCAAAAAGATCCGCAAGAGCGTCGCTGTCAAACTCACCCACCGTATCCGATGCAACCGGATCCTCGATGTCATAACGATCGAGAATCATTGCAACCGCGTCCATGTGGGTTTCCTCGGCACGGGCAATATTCGAAAATGAGCGGATACCCCATTCTTCCGCGAGTGTTAGATATACATCCCTTGCCAGTTTCTCCTCTTCCCGCATGAGGAGCAGCCCGTTTATCTCCCGATCATCCAATGTTTCCAAAGGAATATCCGCGAGCACCGTCGAGAGATCCTGCCCGAGAGCACCATCCTGCTCCTGAGCTCCGTTTGCTCCTCTGTTTCGATATCCCTGCGCAAATAGCACTGAACCTGCCGCGAATGTTACCAGAACCATTAAAACTAAAACCTTTCTTTTCATAACACACCTCCGTGTTGATTATAGGAGCGTCTGCTCCCTTGTTTGTTGAGTTAAAGCTAAAGCAGCCACGTGAAGCCTTTGTGAAGGAAAACTGATGATTGTGTGGACAAATATCGTATAATTATGCCGGGGTATATATGTTTCAGCCAAGCGGCCGCAGGAACGTTCATGGACTCGCAGCGATAGCGGAGGCCCCGCGGGCGCCGGGAGTGTATCTGTTTTACAGCGACGTGCATCTGCTGCTCTATGTCGGCAAAGCAATAGATCTCCGGCGCCGACTACGGCAGCATTTCCCGGTCAAAAATACAGTTTCACCCAGACCCACCAGACAGCAAACCGCAGCGGCTTCGACAAGTTGGGTGAGTTGGGTGCTCTGCGAATCCGAACTTCACGCACTGGTTCTCGAAGATAAGATTATCAAAGACCACCTGCCGATCACCAACAAAAAGCAGAAAAAATTTTTGCTCCAGCAATACATAACTCTCGAGCCCGCCGACAAAGGCCGGTTTACTTCAGGCGATATAAGCAGCATCCCGCATAAAAAAGGCACCGAGATCTTCGGACCATTCTCTGACAGGTTCGCGGTAAAAAACATCTTTGAGATTGCCGCGGGCTATTTCGGTATCTCCGGAATGGTTCCGGGCATTACATTTTTACCCGCCGGCGGCCCAACCGAGGGGGCGCAGAACTTTAGAAACTTTCTTATCGGGTCTGATGATCTGATTATGGAGATAATCGAAGAGCGAATGAAACGAAGCGCGGAGGAAAGACGATTCGAGGAAGCGGCAAAACATCGGGAGACGCTGGCTTTTTGCTCCCGCTTTCTAGATAGACAGCGGTTTATCCGGCAGTTTGCCGACAATGATCTCGAGATTTCCGGAGAATCTAATCGATGGGTATTTCATCGAGGAGCCTTTTTAGATAACGAAGATCCTGATTATTTCGCGAGCTCTTCACGGCCCTGGCTGCTGTTTGACCGGGCGCTTGTGGTGCTTATCTGGCTGGGAAAGAACCAAAGCAGGTATCGGTACAGGTTCATTCAATGAAATCAATCATCGTCAGCTCTTTTGATTGAAGCAAAATTACTTTGAATATCGGCTTAACCTTGTAAAAATACTCAAAATATAAATATTTTGCCTTGTATATCTACATCATTGTTATATAATATACCTACAAATTATACAACCTCATTTATTGAAAGGGTATATGAAACGAATCATAGAAGAAAAAATCATAATCTGGAAAACCAGCTCCCGACGCAAACCACTAATAATCCGCGGAGCGAGGCAAACAGGAAAGACCTGGCTGGTCAATCATTTCGGCAAAACTCATTTTGATGATGTTGTCGTATTAGATTTCGAGAAAAGAAGAGATCTGCATCAAATTTTCAGCGGCAGCCTGGAACCAAAGACTATTCTGAAATCACTGGAACTCGCTCTGGGTAAGATCGTGCCGGGAAAAACCCTTTTGTTTTTTGATGAGATCCAGACCTGCCCTAAAGCTATAACATCGTTACGCTATTTTTATGAAGAGATGCCCGAATTGCATATTGTCTCTGCGGGATCACTCCTGGAGTTTGCTTTCGGTGAAATCTCCATTCCCGTCGGACGTGTCAGCTATATCAATCTCTACCCCATGACTTTTTATGAGTACTTGCTGGCACTTGGAAATGAGGTTATGGCCGAAGAAGTTCTGAGTCCTGCTCCGGACAGCTCCGATTTCATACAGTTTGAAGTTTTAAAGGAATTAAATAACTATTTTCTAGTCGGAGGAATGCCGGAAGCCGTAAAAACCTGGTGTAACACAAGCTCTCTTCTTGAGGTATTTGAAGTTCAGGACGATATCCTTAATTCATATAGAGATGATTTTTCAAAATACAAACCCCATGTTGATATCCATTGCCTTGATAACGTATTTAAGCAGTCGTCGCTGCGAATTGGTGAACAGATAAAATATACAGCGCTGGATCAGCAGTTTTCAGGACAAACAAATCGCAAAGCACTTGAACTGCTTGAAAAGGCAAGGATCATAAATAAGATATATTCTACGGACCCCTCAGGAATACCGCTTGGTGCGGGAGTAAATCAAAAAAAATTTAAAATTTCATTCCTCGATATTGGTCTCATGCAGCGCCTCACCGGATTACCTGTACCGGACAATTACTATCACTCAAACATACTGGATCTCTATAAAGGTAAACTCGCAGAACAATATATTGCTCAGGAAATGGCGGCCGTAAATGGCAGAGAACTTTTTTATTGGGCGCGTGAAGCGAAAAGCAGCACCGCGGAAGTTGATTATTTGATCTATTACAAAAATTCAATATTGCCGATTGAAGTGAAATCAGGAAAGGGAGGCAGCCTTCGAAGCATGCATCAATTGCTTTCAGATTATCCGGCTATTGCATCGGGGCTTGTTCTATATGCCGACGTTCGCAAAGAACTTCTTTCGCAGAAATTGCTGTTCTATCCGCTATATTACATTTCATCCATATTAAATCATAAAGGATAACCGTATGAAACCCAACATAATCGTAATATTGACTGATGATCTTGGTTATGGTGATCTGGGCTGCTACAACCCGAAGTCGAAGATCCCGACGCCCAACCTGGACAGACTTGCTGAAGAGGGGGTGCGATTTACCGACGCTCACGCACCATCCTCGGTCTGCACCCCTACCCGCTACGCCGTCCTTACCGGACGTTATTGCTGGCGGACACACCTCAAGAAGGGTGTCCTCCGCGCTTCGGCTCCTCCTTTAATTGAGAACGACCGCATCACCATCGGCAAGATGCTGCAGGAGCACGGGTATCGAACCGCCGCCATCGGCAAATGGCATCTTGGCCAGACTTGGCATGTACTGGGAGATGAGAAACAGCCCGAGGCGGAGAGCGGAGAAATCGATTGGGATAGGCCGATGATTGACGGCCCGCTTCAGCGCGGTTTCGATTATCATTTCGGGATACCGTGGCCGGCATGGGGTTTTGTAGAAAACGATATGGTTACATCAAAACCGACAGAGGCATTTGATCTCGCCCATATCGGACCCGAGATTATCGGTCCGAACAACATTAAAGGCATGCGCCCGCCGGGCTATGAGCATGAGCACATGCTGCCGAAGTTCACCGAGAAGGCGGTAGACTTCATAAAAGAGCAAAACGGCAAGGATAATCCCTTCTTTCTTTATTGGACACCGATGGCACCGCACAAACCTGTCGTGCCGAATCGGGATTTCCTCGGACGGAGCCAGGCGGGACTCTACGGGGATTTCGTAGCTGAACTCGACGATTGCGTGGGCCGGATAATGAACGCCCTCGATGATAGCGGAACGGCGGATAACACGCTGCTGATCTTCACCTCCGACAACGGACCGGAAATAACCTGCTATCCGCGGATCAAAGAGACGGGCCATTACAGTATGGGCGACTGGCGCGGTGTTAAAAGGGATACCTGGGAGGGTGGTCATCGTGAACCATTTATCGCGCGCTGGCCGTCCCAAATTCCGGCCGGATCGACCAGCGATGAGATTATCTGCCTGGTAGATATGATGGCGACTGCCGCGGAAATCGTGGGGCAAAGACTGCCCGAATCCGCAGCCGAAGACAGCGTGAGCATCCTGCCTGCAATGCTAGGTAAAAAGATATCAGCACCGCTTCGTGAAGCAACGGTCCACCATGCCAGCGACGGCCATCTAGCCATCCGCCGAGGGGATTGGGTCTACATCGACAGCACGAGCGGCGATGCCAACAAAGAACCGGACTGGTTCCGCGAGCAGCGCGGTGCGGAGCTCAATACAACATTCGGCGTGCTTTACAATCTAAAGGAAGACCCGACCGAGTGTTTCAATGAGATCCATAAACATCCGGATATAGCGAGGAGCCTGAAGGACATGCTGGAGCATTACAGGAAGTCAGGTCGAAGCGTTTTTCATGATATGCCCCGCTGAATCCGCCAGGCCGCTACTCCGGATCAGCACCGGGAAGTCCGAGGTATTCCGGAAGAAACTCGGGAACCGATCTCTTGCCTTCGAATCCATCGGCATGTATGTACCGGGGAAGGACTTCGGGAAAGTCCTCGTAAGGATAGCGGAAGACACGGTACATCCCGTATTCGATTTCGCGGAGGCTCATTTCCCTTAGTGAAGCACCCCAGGGAAAAGGATTGATAAACTCCCAGACTATCTCACCGAAGGGCGTGACCTCGAACACCCGTCCCGAATGGGTATCGAGAGATAATGTATTTCCATTGGGAAGCCGCTGTGCTGATCCCCATGATGAGCCCGAGAATTTTGAAGACAGCCGCATGTTATATTCATACCCGTACTCCCAGACTATTTCGCCTGACGCGGGTTCGATCTCAATAAGCCGGGTTTTGGGTCGATGCCTTAGCGGATATCCTGAGCTGCCTCCGTTATCGTAGATGAGGATGTTGCCATTGTGAAGCATGGTAGGGTGATGCTGACCAACCAAACCGTCTTCCTGGGCGCCCCAATGCCAGACCACTTTCCCGCTCTTCCGGTCGACTATGAATACCAGGCCCAGGTTCCGCTGGCTTCCCAGGATATTGCCGGCTGCAAAACGCGCATCTCTTTCGCCGAGAGGAGTCTTCGGCAGCACCGTGCAAGTATTTGTATGAAACAGGTCTCCGCCGGCATCATACATGAGCCGCTTGGTCTCGTCGGAAAACCCGAATTCATCGAAATGGTCGCAGGTAAACCACTCCCAGACAACGTTACCGTTTTTGTCGATTTCTCTATAATAGTCATCGGAAATTATCTCTTTTGATATTTCCGGAATTCTATTACGCTCATAACCTAAAATAACAGTATTACCGTTGAGCAGCCGTTCTATATCATGATGTATTGAGACGCCGGCCGGCGCCTGATATCGCCAGATAACCTTCCCGTCCCAATCAAATTGAACCAGACGGTTCTGACATATATTGTCGTGGCGTTCAAAGTTCCTTTCATTTCGCCAGAGTATGCTCAGAAGACTGTTTCCGGCCTGTTTTTCCAGGAAATCCGAATGCAGCGGCTCGCCGCCGTCTTCGGTCTCGTATATCTGCCATTGATGCACAACCTCTCCCATCATGTTGATCAGGTATACGGTTCGAGAAAGAAACGGGTTGATGATAGTAAAGCCGTTGTAACATTTGTCAGGCTTGAAAACTGTCGTGCCTTTCGGCCAATCAAGTACCGAGCGATTCTGTATCATGTGCTTCTCCGCCTCCTCGTCGTTCCTCATTATACTCATGATTACGACAGCGGTCTGTTCCCATTCAAACGCCTTTTTTCTTGACCGTCGAGACTGTCCATGACTATTCTTCATCAATGAGCTTTGGCAGAATCATTTTAACGATAATAACCTCGCTATTTTTTCTCAGCCTAACACCGTCGATTACAATGTCCTTCTCCGATTCGCTGCCCGACCCGCTGGAGTTCTCTGACGGAACATCCGTTTCGTCACTTGCCGATTGGAGCGGTGTCCGGAGGCAGGAACTAAAAGAATTGTTCCAGAGGGAGGTGTTCGGCTTCTACCCTCCGGTGCCTGAACTCAAGTTCCGGGTAATGAAAGAAGATACCGATGTAGCGGATGGGAAAATCACATACCGAGAGATAGAAATTTCCTTCGATGGACTCGGTGACGCCGTTATAACCGTAGCGCTGTTCCTTCCAAATAAAGCTCAATCATCTTCACCACTCGTCATCGGGATCGGTCTATGCGGCAATCACACGGTTCTCAATTACGACGGTATTTCCCGTCCATCATCGGATCTCTGGCTCGGACCCTGCGAATTTTTTGCAGATGGGAGCGGCGCACTCACCGACTATTGGTCCGTCGAAGCGATTATTGATCGCGGATACGCATTTGCCACATACCACGATGTTGAAATGGACGCCGACCGAAACGACAATGCCGACGGCATCCACGGCCTTCTTAGGTCAGCCAGCATCGAGGCCGCCGGAGGCGATGAGAAAGCTGCTTGGGGAACGATCGCTGCCTGGGCATGGGGAACATCAAGGATCATCGATTATGCCGAGACCGCCGACGACATCGATACCTCACAAGTCGCTGTCGTTGGTCATTCGCGGCGCGGTAAATCAGCGATTTTGGCGGGTGCGTTCGACGATCGCATCGGGTTGACCGTGGTTCATCAGGCTGGAACCGGGGGGGACGCATTGAGCAGATCCTCTCTTTTCCAGGAACCGGTCTTTCTCATGAACTGGCTTTATCCGCATTGGATG
>JABGPX010000546.1 GCA_018644745.1 Spirochaetales bacterium | reverse complement strand
AGATATCCATATGTCATTTACGAACAAGGTACATGCAGCAGCGGTTCAAGCTGCCAATGGAGCGCAACGAGAGTCCCTGGAGGCCGAATTAAAAAGACAAAAAAGTTAGGCTCGAATCTAATTAGTAGCTACATGAATTAGCACATCGTGCACGCGGGTTGCATGGCTCCGGTTTCATTCGCTGAATGACTGCCATTCGTATTGGGACGGAGCTTCTCCAACGCTTTGTATCAGTTTAGGAAAGATCGCATCAGGTTCTTCATTTTCAAATATCTCGACAACCTCAATGCCATGGACAATCTCGTCTCCGTAGTCGAATAGGTATTTGAAATCGCTTCCTTTTTGTAATAGAAGATCTCCTATTTCAGTCTCGCTTGCCGGTTTACTGATATCTCCGAAACTCGACGGCATGTGTTCACCCAACGGATTTGCTGAGTATTCGTTTTCTTTGTCCCATATTCTGTTGCTAAAGAAAAATGAGAATAGATGATCATTATCCCAATCGAAACCTTCTTGGATTTCCATATGGAGATCATATAATGAATCTGTTCCCTCGATCTCAATTGTTCGCGAGATGGTCGAATCAAAACGCCTCGGTCCCAGAGATTCTAGTCGTACTTCCATTCTGTAAACTCGGGGGGGTTCGTTTAGTATCTTTTCGATGTCTTCCCGCTCTTGAGCTCTTGCAGCCGCTCGAAGTAATCTCGCATTCCTCTCGTTGTCCATGTAGCAACAGTGTTTGTATTTCCTCCCGCTTCCGCACGGACAGGGATCGTTTCTTCGGATCTCAATCATGTTTAGCTCTCAAATCCAATTATATATGGCGACTATATAACACCCGGAAAGTAAGGTCGTCCACCTGAATACTATATTTTACATGACCCTACATTGTACAGGCAGACAATATTCTGTGTGTTCCGTTTGGTCCCTCGTTTAGGACGCCCGGTGCGGAAACGCACCGATCAACGTTGAAGGGATCGTTTATTAATACACTCTATCCTGGTATTCTCACCCGCCGTGAATTACAATGAATTCGGGTGGGCGGTTATGACCGGTCCATGTATGGGGAATGGCCTAGAAATAGCCCTCAGGCGTCAGGACTCGTTCGTAGAAGAACGCTAATCCTGATTATCAGGAGCGCCAACCACAATTGTCAAACCGCCCACCTTTCCTTATGCGCCAAATTCTCATTCCACTCAAAGGATTCGGCTCAGTTAGAAATCAAGCAATTGCTGGGAAGGATCGTCGCTTCCGCGCTTTCGTTTTTTATCCGTCCGCTCTTGTGATTGTTTTTCTTTCACCGTGTCAAACTCGCTGTCATCTACTGCTTCAATTGACTCAATTTGATTATCTTTCTTTTCAATTGGGATATACGGAATCAATCCCTTTTCAAATGCAATCTCTTGTATCTCCCGAGGAAGCCAACGTGCATCAGCAACCATCCCATCAACTACGATCATCCATACCAACGGATTTCTCTCCACCAAGCTTGGCAAACACCATCTGGGATCAAATTGACTCATGTGGAATATGTCACGGATACTCTTCGATTTTTGATACGCAGTGCTTTTTGTTACTTCGAATGCATTGCACAGTTGATCGGCGCTCACAAAGGGGCTCTCGCTCTTGTCAAACAAGAAATTGACATATCCAAGCGCGTATACCGCGCCGCACGCCCATGTAGCTGTACCTCCTCTCAGTAAAGGTGATGGCCGTTTCCTGCTGAGAGCAGCAACCAATTCTCTTGATAATTGAGTATACTCATCGTTGAGATATTCTCTACAGAACTTATCAGTAAGCTCTACGATACTCTCAAAGGTAGATTTTACCTGCGCCGGAACGGAGCTTGCTCCGCCATTTTTCTTCATAATCCGTTTTATTTATCACAATGGCCGACTCTATGTCTATAGAATCGAGGAAAGTTCAGATGGAAGCGTCGCACCGAAATTGCATTACTCGTAGCAACGAAGTGCTGTTATATGTCCAAGCACCTCTACTGGTGTGGGTTAGTGAAAACGAGGCAAAGGATTCCTGCACCCAGAGTTGAGAGGCCCAGAAACCTGGCCCACTTATTTATACATTGCCAGTGCGATTTGTTCTGCCTCACCTTCTGCTCAAAAATGGCTATCTGAGACCTTGTAACACCAAAAATATTGAAGAAACCATTCTCAAATGTCTGTGCGTCTGCTTCTTCTCTCGCTGTAAGAGCGATGTCCTGCCATGACTGACGACAATTCATAAGATGCTAAAAAAGCTCAGTTTGTATTTGAGGTTTAGGATGGAATGTACCAATTATTATGAACGGATTTATGCCAATATTGTGGTATTCCAATGTTGTACCATGAAAGAGATGCAGATCCTTGGTATTGGCGAAATCATCAAAATACTTTTTCCTGACATCCGCACAGGCCTCTTCTTCTGAACCGCGCCTCGCCAAAGAGTTCCAGTACAATTGACCGATCTCCCAATCCTCTATCATCATTTTTGCTTTTTTCCCATTCACATCCAGAATTCTATAACTGAATTTGTATGGGATCTTTCTAACTACCCTAAGAGGGTTTTCCTCGTCAAAGAGAGTCAGTTGTTTCCTGCGCTTTTCGATTTCCGCAACTTTGCCTGCATCCCAATCGCGATCTGATTTTTCAATTGTAAAACCTACTATCTTCTCTGGCTTGAAAGTAGCGAGAGATGTCCTAATTTGCGGATTCTTGGCTTCTGCCAGTAATATATTTAGACTAGAATAGACTTTTTTCAGAACATGTTTCCTGCGCTCAACCCACGCGCCACCGTCTGCCTTGATCTCACCTGTGATCCGCGCGCCTTCGATGTGGGTCGGTCGGTAGCTTTCAGGCCTAAAGTCTTTATCATTCCGTTCTAACGCAAGGGTCATCCAACTATATTTCGTGTACTGTTTTTCGTAATCTAATCTGCGAAAAGGGATTGGATAGATCCGAAACCAGTTTCCGTTTTCGTCTATTCCCGCGGTACAGACCAATTCGTCGTAGCGCGCTGACAAAGTTGGATATGTCTTTACTGTAATCAGAATTGACTTTGCTGGATAAACTGGTAGGCGATTCATCTATAAATGAACGATAGAGTTATTTGCTTTTTCAGATATAAATTCGGCCAGGTGCGATCGGTGGCAATCAATGTGATTTTTCTCAAAGCATACGAGAGCTGAGGCAGCGCTTGAAGAAGTAATCTCGTGCAATGAGCGAACATCATTGTTGCTCCCGGAAAGGACGCTCGATTTATACCATTCGAAAAGCGCTGTTCTGTTACCGAGCGAAAGGAATCTGTTGCGGATATCGGTAGGAATACCAAGGCCAGGCAGATGCCTATACTGGATCTTCATGTTTTGCAGAATTGCGCTTAGGCGCGTTTTCGAAAAACCGAATTTGCGGCTAATCGGGTTTTTACGAACATCGACCAATAAATGGATTTCGGACTCTATTAGGCGATTGACAAATTCTTCTATACAGAGGCTTTCATAGCCTATTGTGTAAAGCTTGCCTGGGACGCTGTTTACTTCCTTGTGTGACGGCTCTCCCGTGGCGATACCGAAGCGTCCTCTTATCCGACTATGCCGCGTATAATAAGGATATCGATCATATACTAGTTGTATCAATTTGGTTGTTGATAGCTTTCCGTAATCAGTGGCTACTTTGGCGATTGCCCCACGATCTGTTTCGGTAAGATCACTCCAGACTGATATCTCTTTGCAGGTCTTCCAGCCATTAAATGAAGGCTCCAAGAATCCTTTTGCTGCTAATCTCTCCCTGTCAGCAGCTGCGCTAAATGAATAACAGCCATAATAATATGGCACAAAAAAGTAACTTGGTTTTTCTTGCTCTAGGCTTAATAAAAAAAGAAGTTTCTGATATCGCGTCTGTGGTATCGGCTCACTAAATTCTTGAGCTAGCGAAATGGCTACTTTCTGACAGTATTTTCGTAATTTGGTGCTGTTTGTCGCCATAATAATGCAAGTTTGTCATCAAAATTGCGTTTTAGCAAGGTTTTCATTTTCCGTAATCTAATGCCACCAAGACAGCCGAAGTTATAGCGATTGTCGTTCTATTGTAGAAAGAATTCTTGATGCCTTTGGATATCGACGATACGATGATGTGATGAAGAGCACCGATATCCCTCAGGACTTATTCCATCCCCTGGTCGCAGAATGGTTTTCTACACGATTTGAGACACCAACAGAGATACAGCGATTAGCCTGGCCGCCGATAACCCGGCGAGCCAATGTGCTCGTAACAGCGCCGACGGGAACTGGTAAGACCCTTACGGTTTTTCTATCAGCCATCGACCGGCTTATCCGTGGGGAATCAGAGACCGGTGCGATTCGGGTTCTGTACATCTCGCCGCTTAAAGCGCTCAATAATGATATCAGGGAGAATCTCATCGCACCGCTCCGCGAACTACAAAGTTTGTTTGAGAGCAGAGAGACGCCTTTTCCGGATATCAGAGTTGTCGTGCGAAGCGGCGATACACCTCAGTCTGAACGGCAGCGAATGCTCCGCAAGCCGCCGGAGATACTCATAACAACGCCGGAGAGCCTGAATCTCCTGCTGAGCTCACCAAAAGCGAGAGTTATACTATCTACGATAGATACCGTAATTCTCGACGAGATACACGCCGTGGCGGCAGGGAAACGAGGCACCCATCTCATTACCGCAGTCGAGCGGCTTGTTCTATTGGCGGGGGAATTTCAGCGAATTGCGGTTTCCGCCACGGTAAAGCCGGTGGAGCTGATCGCGGATTTTGTCGGCGGGTACCGGATTGAGCGAGGAGCAGATGGACCGATTTATATAAAGCGAAACGTAGAGGTTGCTCAATCCACTGGGTCAAAAGAGCTTGAACTGAAGATAGAATATCCGCTGAAGGATATGCAGCTCGGTGGATATGATACTGTCTGGAACTTGATAGCCGGGCCGGTAAGGCAGATAGTAAAAGACCATAAATCTACTTTAATTTTTGTAAACTCCCGAAGGCTCGCGGAGAATCTCACCCACATCATAAATCAAAACGGCGAAATGCTTGCTTACGCACACCATGGATCCCTATCCAGAGAGCTCAGGCATATTGTCGAGAAACGGCTCAAGGCCGGTGAGCTGTCAGCAATAGTCGCGACTACGTCTCTGGAGATGGGTATTGATATCGGTAACCTAGATAAGGTCATTCTGATCCAGACTCCTTTCTCAGTATCATCCGCGGTTCAGCGCATTGGAAGGGCGGGGCATACCGTGCACCAGGTAAGCTCCGGGGTTGTGTTCCCAAGCCATGGAATGGATCTGGTTCACGCGGCGGTAATTGCCAACCTTGTGATGGAGAAAGATGTAGAAGATGTGCACCCGGTCCGGTGCCCCCTCGATGTTTTGTCTCAAATATTGCTTTCCATGCTCGGAATTGCTGCATGGAATCTTGATGAACTCTTTGCGGTTATCCGGGGATCCTATGCCTTTCATGAGCTTCGGGAAAAGGAATACCGTTCCGTGCTCGACATGCTCGCGGGAAGATATCGAGACGCACGAATTCGAGAGCTGAAGCCCAGGATAATGATCGATGAGGTGACCAACATCGGGAGAGCTCATAACGGAGCGCTTCATCTTATCTATATGAGCGGCGGAACAATTCCGGATAGAGGTTATTTCTCCATGCGGGTTCACGGCTCTCTTTCCCGGGTTGGTGAGCTTGATGAAGAATTTGTATGGGAGCGCAAAACCGGCGATACGTTTACCCTCGGTACTCAGAGTTGGAAGATTATGAAGATGGATCACCAGAAAGTAGAGGTGATTCCCTGGAAGGGGCCGGTAAAGATCCAGCCATTCTGGAAAGCAGAAGGAGTAAACAGGGACTTTCACTATTCCCGGAAAATTTCCGCTTTTCTTGAGAACTGGAATGATCGGCTCGAAGATCCGGAACTTCCCCTCGAGCTGCAGGCCCGTCACGCCCTTGATGATAAAGGATCCGAGGCGCTTATTAGTTTTCTGAAACATCAGCGGAAGTCCAGCGGCGTCGAGCTGCCGCATCGTCATCACATTCTTGTTGAGCACAGCTTTGATCCGTCGACCGGGACAGATCTGCAGACCGTTTTTATCCACACGCTTTGGGGAAACCGGGTGAACTATCCTCTCGCTCTGGTTCTTGCGGCACTGTGGGAGAGAGACCATTATCCCGTTGAGGTAATGTCAGACAACGATGTGGTCGTCGTTCAGCTACCTCATGATGAGGTTTTTCGGGACACAAGCGAAAGATCCTACGAACTGCCGATCGGCGAACTCCTCTCATCAATTGTAATCGACGAGATCGGTGATCTTATTCGCTCCCGCCTTGAAAAGGGGGCCTTTTTCGGTGCTCGATTCAGGGAGAATGCCGGCAGAGCATTGCTTCTGCCTCGATCCGGGGTAAGCCGGCGAACACCGCTCTGGGTAAATAGGCTGAAAGCGAAAAAGCTCATGGAGGCGGTGCGGAGTTATCAGGATTTTCCGATTCTCCTCGAGACATGGCGGACCTGTATTCAGGATGAGCTTGATATCGACTCGCTGAAAATGCTGCTGGAGGAAATTGGAAGTGGGGAAATATCCATAAGCGAGATTTCCACAACAAAGCCGTCGCCCTTCGCTGACGGAGCAATCTGGCAGTCCACGAACAAGCACCTTTACGGAGATGATACACCTGTCGGACATGATTCTCCGAGCGTGGATCCGAATGTTCTCAAAGAGGCGGTATTTTCTCCCCATATCCGACCGGCCCTCGACGCCGAACTTGTTCGAATTTTTTCCTCTAAGCTCGGAAGAACTGAAGAGGGGTATTCTCCCCGAGGACCTGAAGAGCTGACCGATTGGGTCGGTGAAAGGCTTCTTATTCCCCTTGAGGAATGGAACCGGCTACTCGAAGCGATGGAACGGGACCACGGGCTCCCGAGAGAAGAGCTTCTCGACGCCGTCGCGTCTCGCTGCGGGTTGGTTCATCTGCCCAAGGCCACCGAGGCGTCCGTGGTCTCACTCTCGGGTCTGGTCCGGTTAATTATAAGCTTGGACCTCCGAATTGACGATATCAAAATCACACCGATCATCGAGCAGTACGACACAAACGGGTTTAGGAAGGATCTGGCCCGACTGCTTGATAGAAGGAAATCCGCGAACTTTGACTTGGATGATGATTACTCTGCCGAGTCGGTGCTTTCACAATGGCTAGTCTACGCAGGGCCGGTGCCGGTCGACTCAATTGGAAGGAGTTTCGGATTCTCTGCCTCTGATGTAAACGATCTTCTGTCTCTCCTTACGGAAAGCAAAATTGTTGTGGTAGACCGACTCACCGAAGGCACTGAAGTCGAAGAGGTGTGTGATGCTGAGAATCTCGAAAGGATTCTCGGGTTTTCCAGACGGCAGAAACGCAGCGGTGTGCAGGAGAGTTTTGATCCGCTGCCGCCGCGGGATCTGCAGCCTTTTCTTGCACGATGGCAGCGGCTGTCGCGGCGCGGAGAGAATCGTGTAGCTGACCCAGCGGCGCGGTCTGGTCAATGCCTGCGACCCGGGCCCTGTCTGACACCGTCGGAAGCGGTCCGGTCCATACTATGTCGTCAACGGTAAGATCGTCGCC
>JABGPX010000477.1 GCA_018644745.1 Spirochaetales bacterium | reverse complement strand
GCAGGAGCTCAATTTATTCGAAAAACATGCTGGTATAAGGTTCAGGAATCTTCGATTTCTGAACCTTGCTTTTTGCCACCGCTCTTACGCTAACGAAATCCCAGGTAAAGTAGACAACAACGAAAAATTGGAATTTTTAGGCGACAGTGTGCTTGGACTCGTTGTCTGTGAATCCCTCTACACTTCATTCCCTGATAAAAACGAGGGTGATCTTGCTCGTATAAAGTCCTTTGTAGTTAGTGAAGCCAGCCTGGAAATTATCGCAAAAAGTCTAAAAGTTGATAATTTTATTCTCATTGGGAAGGGCGAGGAATATTCCGGCGGCCGGTCTAAAACAGCTATCATCGCCGACTGCATGGAAGCAATCTTAGGAGCTTACTATTTAGATTCGGGATTTAAAGCGGTAAGAAAGCTCATTCTTGAGCTCTTTGTTCCGGAAATTCAGAAAGTACTCGAAGACAGGCATAAAAAAGATTATAAAACTCTCCTTCAGGAATATGTACAGAAAAAGTATAAGAGTTATCCTAAGTATATTCTGGATAAAAAAACGGGCCCCGATCACGATCGAACTTTCTGGGTTAGCGTTGTAATTGATGGAACAGACTATGGCCCGGGAACTGGTAAAAATAAAAAAGTCGCCGAACAGTCTGCCGCCGGTATAGCTTATAAGGCAATTGAAGAAGGAAGTAGGAAAAGAATCCGCTGATTAGTCCCGAGTTATATAAGTCGAGTGAAATTCCCTCGCTATTCTCAAGAGATGCTCTCTGCTATTTTGACTTGGATCATCAATGACAGTTTCCAGAAGATAGTCTAGGACGATTCCCATTATCGGACCTTTGGGTATACCAGCGTCTTGGACAAGGTCATTACCTCCGACCGCCAAATCGCGAATAGAGAGAACGCTTTGCTCCTGGAGCACACTATCTATTCGAGTATGCAGCTGCTTGATACTTAATCCCGACGGAATTTTTCTCTTCATTCCAAAACCATCTGCGATACGTAATGCGAATAGATCCTCTACATTCTCTATGCCGATTCTCCTCAGAAACCGACGCACCGCCGCGTCACTCCAGTCGTCTTCATAGAAAAACATGTGGTTTTTTATAAGATGGGCAACCTTCTTTTCAACAGCTTTCGGGTATTTTAGTCTTGTGAGTATCTGAGAGGATATTTTAGCAGAAATCAAATCATGATTATGAAAGACAACGGTGCCGTCTTCGAGCTGCTTTTTTGCTGAAGGCTTTCCGATGTCGTGAAACAAAGCCGCGAGGCGCAGATGTAGAAATTTTTTAGGTGCGCCGTCTGCAGTATAGAGGGAGTGATCGAGAACATCGAAAATATGAGTTCCTTTCTGCGTTACTCCTCGTCCCAGAGATAATTCCGGCAAAATAATTTCCAGAAGACCCGCCGATTCCATGGTAAGAAAACCTAACGATGGCTGATCACTTGCCAGTATTTTATTCAGTTCGTCTCGAACACGCTCTGCCGATATAGAACGAATAGTGTCTTTCTGAGCTCTCATAGCCGATAGGGTGGAAGCTTCGATTGAAAAATTAAGCTGACATGCAAAACGGCACGCTCTTAACAAACGTAACCCGTCTTCGGAGAATCGTTCAAAGGGATCGCCGACAGCCCTGATTATCCCGGACTTTAGATCGTCCTGCCCATTGTGGGGATCTGTAATCGTACCGTTTACAGCGTGAACAGCCATGGAGTTTATTGTAAAATCTCTGCGTTTTAGGTCTTCCTCGATCGTTGGGACAAAGTGAACAGAATCTGGCCGCCTAAGGTCGGAATAAGCGTTTTCTGTTCTAAAAGTGGTGGTCTCGAATTGATGTTCTCGAAAGAAAACAGTCACGGTGCCGTGTTTGATGCCGGTCGGGATTACTCTGCGAAAAATGGCAGAGACTTGTTCAGGTAACGCGTTGGTTGCGATGTCGAAGTCGGATGGTCTTTCTTTTCGAAGTAAATTCCGAACCGCACCGCCGACCAAGTATGCTTCATAACCGGCATTTTCAAACTCCTTACCGAGTTCCCGTACAATGCGGGGAAGGTGTAATTTCACAAGGGCCCCTTTGGTTCAATTGAATACAAAATAAAATGAGGTGTCAACAAAAAAGGCCGCCCTGAAATGAATCAGGGCGGCCTTTACGGTTGTTGCCTTTAGCTTACTGGAAGAGCTGTAATACTGACTGGCTCTTCTGGTTGGCCTGGGCAAGCATGGCGGTAGCAGACTGAACCAGAATCTGATTCTTTACGAACTCTACCATTTCCTTCGCCATGTCCGCGTCGCGTATTCTCGACTCGGCGGCTTGCAGGTTTTCAGCTCCGATAGCGAGCCCCTCCATCGCATACTCAAGACGGTTCTGATACGCTCCGAGATCGGCACGCTGCTTGTTGATAGTCTTGAGCGCGTTATCCACGGTTGCAAGCGAAATATTCGCATTGTCCGGTGTGGATAGAGAAATAAACGTAGCGGTATGAGGAAGACCATCAGTGCCTTGGAGGCGGAGGCCTTGGGCCGTCATGGTGCCGATATACACCCGCTCTCTCTGGTCGATATTGGCGCCGATGTGAAACCACATGCTTGCCGCCACCACGTTCTCGCCGGTTTCTGCAGCGAAACGTCCGGTGAGAATGTTCATGCCGTTGAATTGGGCATGAGACGAGACTCTGTTTACCTCGTCGATCAATTGAGATACCTCGACCTGGATCTGCATTCTGTCTTCAGAAGAGTAGATGCCGTTCGATGCCTGGATCGAAAGCTCCCGAAGTCGTTGCAGAATTTGTGTGGTCTCGGTGAGATAACCTTCAGTTGTTTGGATGAAGGAGATCGCATCCTGAGCATTCTGTTCTGCTCTTTTGAGACCGCGAACCTGGGCACGCATCTTTTCGGATACTGCCAGGCCTGAGGCGTCGTCGCCTGCTCGATTGATCCGCTCGCCTGACGACAGCTTTTCCATGTTCTTGTCAACACCGATGTTGTTGAACTTGAGGCTGCGGTGGGCGAATAGTGCACTCATATTGTGATTGATTATCATTCAATCCTCCTTGATTGATTTTGCCGGACATCCTTGTCCAGTTGTGCCTACTAGAATTTTCGGTTTGTGAGAAAAGAGCTGAAGTTGAAAAAAAAAAAAAATTGGGTAAGATAGCAGGATGAATAGAACCATGAAGGGTTTAGTCTTTACCGGGGGCGCGGCTCCAGGTGAGAAAGTCTTTGAGGCATTGAAGGGGAGATTCGATTTTTCGATTGCCGCAGATAGCGGCTATAATACGGCGGTCTCTATTGGAGCTGAGGTAGACTATATCGTCGGCGATATGGATTCGATATCATCGGAAAAAGTATTAAGCGTGGTTCCTCCAGAAAAAATAATACGGTATAAAGTGGACAAAGATGAAACCGATACAGAAATCGCCGTGCGTCATGCGCGAGAAGCAGGATGCGGCTTTGTCTGCATTTATGGCGGCGGCGGCGGCCGCTTAGACCATCTAATCGGCATTTTTTCGCTATTTGAAAGAGAAAATCCACCAAACATGTGGGTTACAGACAGCGATGTTGTAGTATTGATTAATAGTGAGTTTGTATTAAGAGGTATGAAGAATACCACTATCTCCTTCTTTCCGGCCGGGCAAGATGCATGTACAATGCAAACAGGCGGACTGAAGTGGAATCTCAATAAGTTGCGTTGGGAAAAAGGCGATTGTGGAATGAGTAATGTCGTTGTTGAAAATGAAATGAAGGTGGAAATGAAAACAGGACGCTTGCTCCTTATCGGACCGCTGGAATTGCTTAGAGGAATGGATATTTGAAGAATCAATCGGTTTTTCAGGAATTGTCTCGTTATATACCCGAAAAAGAAAGGGAGGATCTACTCAAGCGGCTGCAGAAGAGTATCTATGTGCCCGAAGAGGCGGAGGAGAAGAAATTCCATCGCGAAATCGATCGGAACGAGCGTGAGGAGCATCTCACCAGAGATATTAATAATCTATCCTGGATTTCCCGCATAATTCTCTGGTTCAGAGGACGAATCGGAGGAAAAAGCATTCGAGAATTGTATCTTAGTGTCCGGATTAAGAATTTAAAGAAGCATATTGGCGGTAAATATCCGGGTTTGACCGGATTTGAAACGCGGGATTTAAGCCCGAAACTAGCCGAAGAGATTTTCAGCGTTTACACTCGGACAATCCCTCTACGAGATATTTATCAGAAAATATGGATGAAATCTGAGGAATTTGAACGAATGTTCATGAGTCTCCTTGAGTTACGAATCCCACACGTATGCAGCACACTCGAGGATTTCATGGCAATTGAGAAGCTTCAGAGGCTTTTTTCGGACGCTGGGAAAAAAGAGGTCCTGAAGGAAGAAATAGGAAAAAAGCTGGAAGCATATATAGAATCTATTCCGAATGGAATCTTCAAAGAACTCGAAAAAGACCTGCTTCCCATTACCTGTTCAAAAGACCTGGTGCTCTATCAATTTAAGGCTTTTTTCCAATTGTTTCATTTCACCCCTCTCGAGGAAGATCTGGGAAAGAAGACCTATTTTAAGAATGCCTCCGCAATGCTCTGTCTGCAGCATATGGAACGCCTGCACTACGCGCTCAATGAAACCCTTATATTCAAAGATGGTGTAGAACTACCGGAAGACATCCTTGGGTACCTTACCAAGGTCAAAAAAAGAAAGGAAATAGAAAGCAGTGAGGAGTTTGAGAACTCGTTGTTAGATGATGATGTCGAACCCGAGGAAATCGACGAAGAAGAACTCATTGAAGAGGAAGTGATTCCGGATACTGCCATAGCCGAGGAACTAAAGCGTCTCTTTACGAAGGCTATTTCGGTCTATCGGTCAGTACCATTGGAGCAGCTGATCCGGTATTTTATGAAAGACCCATATTATGAATTGGTTAAGGGGATTCCGGAACTGCGGCTGAAGGACTTGTATGTATCGGTACTTCGCATGCGAGTTTTCGCTGAATTGGAAAAAGTATTTCCCGAAATACGTAAGCAGGTGATCGAAACAGAGATAAAGCTACTTTTTGAAGGAAAGAATCTCCGAAATTTTCGAAATTATCGTGAATACCAGAGCATCGATTACCAGAAACTCGGATTGCCTTATTTTAAATTCACCCGTTCAATTCTTCTTCTTTACAACTATGTTTTTTATTTCTATAAGGACTATCTGCGAGAAGGGATACAGGTCCTGGAGCGCGGCGTGCTGTCTCAAAATAGAATTACACGCGACCGCCTTCTGCAATATGCCGCGGCGGTAGAAGACATAGAAGGAAAAGCCACAGCGTTTGATTATGCGCTGTCTCCGGACGCAGAAGACGGCAAGCTTTTCCAAAGACTGCGATTTTCCCTAGCGCAGGACAAAAGCCACCAGAGAATGTATCGCACCCTTGTTATTCAGAAAGATCGGGAAGTAAAAGCTCTTCTTGATCGCGGAATAGAAGGGCTTACCGGGCTGCGCAACGTATATGATGAGATTGTTTCCTCCACATCTGAAACCTTGCGGCTGCAGATGGGAAATCACTATTACATCAAAGGAAAACCCGTGCCTCTCCAGGAAATATTAGAAGAACGGAGCAATCAGATTAAACGTTTTGTCGATTTGCTTAATCAGGTACTCAAGCTCGAAACAGGATAAGACTTGAGTGATCTCTTTTAGCTGCTATTTTACCTTCCGGCAATGCGAAAAACCCCGATTTTATTAGGGATTTTTTCGGTCAGTTCCATTTAGTGGGGATTTTTCGATATGCCCTTAAATCTGTCCCGGAGGTTTTTAGCAGTATCCAATGGATTTTCTACCAGTATACGTTTACCTGCAATCAAATCAGCTATGCCGGTTTCCCGCGGATACCGCGGAATAATGTGATGGTGCAGATGGGCAATGGAGGCGCCCGCATCCAGGCCGATATTACAGCCATAATTGATGCCCGTCGGATGGAAAAGTTCATCGATTATGTTGAGAGTGGAGCGCAGCAATTTTGTGAACTCGATTTCCTCAGTGGCGTTAAGTTCCCTGATATCTTCGATATGCCTGAGTGGGAAAATAATGACATGACCTGGATTATAAGGATATAAATTTACAGAAACATTAAACGTTTCGTTTTCATAAACAGTGAGGTTTTCTACTGAGTCGGATTTGTCGCGTATGAGACAGAGTATACAGCCATCTGGCTTTTCGCCGGTAAGGTATGCCAGCTTCTCAAAATTAAAAAAATACTCCACCCCGTCTATTCACCAACCGGCGTATAGGCATCGATATCATTTAGAATTGTACCGAGTTCTCCGCCCTTTAGCGAAATCAATTCTAATAGAGCGGGATATTCGGTAATGAGCTCACCATACCGCTCAAGTACCGTGAAGTGCTGCTGAGACCGGGCCTCTGTCCATGAGATATCTGCCAGAGCAGCCGCATAGCTTTCATTACGTTTCTTTGCCAACTCAAGATACATCTCTTTAGCGGCAAGATAGAGCTCAAAATCAGGAACGCCGATATTTATAATCGTGAGAGCTTTGATGTCGACCTCTGGAAACGCTTTGCTCAGTCTCTTGACGATTTCATCGGTTAGTTCACCAGCCAGGGTGGTAAGACTCCTTGCAAAATCAGAATCCGTTGATAAGGTGCGAATAATTGATTCAATCTTCGAGGTTATTATCTTCGAGGTCTCCTCATTCCAATCCTCGAAGGTTTCTGAAGTTAATCTCCCTTCAGCAGCTAGCTTCGGCAGGGATTCAGGCTTTATGCCGAAGGAAACATCCACTTCGAGTGAGAAGGTGAAGTCCGGTCGAGGTTCAAGGACCTCGCTATACGTTTCAGCGCTTGGAAGAACACCTTTTGCAGACAGGGTATCGCTATATGGTTCGAGGGTGAATTTATGAAGGGAGAGATTGGTCGGTAGAAGCCGCTCCCATCTCCAAACAAATGTACCAGGAGAAGTTACATCTTCATCCCAGCCGCCGGTTTTCGTAAAAATTACTGCATAGGTATTTTCAGGGAGTTGAAGCTGAATCCAACCGAAATAAAACGCGACTCCGCCAAGGATTACAATCAATATAAGCGGGATTATCAATTTCATATGATGAATATATCATGACGGCACGGGAATCAAAAGATAGGGAAGAGAGGAATTCTCATTTTGATCCATCGACCCGATTCCCTAACGGCCGTACCCATGAAACTGTGCGATATATCGATCAAAATGAGAATTCCCGGCACAAACTTATCAGATTTCGGCCGGCAATTCTCAATATGACCTATAAAATACGACCATTCCTTGATAATTGCACTCGACCTAACGAGGAATTGTTCATATTGAGAATTGCTCTCTGAAACTTGACAGGCCATCCAGGTTCTGATTTCATTGCCACATGGCAAACAAACAACCAAGCATAGTATATGTACTCACCGATGATCAGGGATACGGTGATCTCGGCTGCAACGGAAACCCCGTAATACAAACTCCAAACATCGACAGGCATGGTGCCGATGGAATTCGATTCACAGATTTTCACGTGGGCACCACCTGCGCACCTACCCGGTCCGGGCTCCTAACCGGACATTTCTGCAATTCAGCCGGTGTGTGGCACACAATCGGGGGAAGATCGCTTCTTCGTGAAGACGAATGGACCCTTGCCGATGCATTAAAG
>JABGPX010000972.1 GCA_018644745.1 Spirochaetales bacterium | reverse complement strand
GCTTCTTCATCTGAACCGGTTACGACGGTTCCGGAGACGGAGCCGTCGAGGCGTATTTCATCGGTTTCCAGGTTAATGCTGATTCTTGAGGCCGTATACAGGTCTTCGTTTCGGATTACCCGGGGCATTCCGGAAAGTTCGAGTAAATCGCTGTCGCGTAGATACCGAGCGAACTCCGAGCGGCATGCGAGTTCGGTGTCTTCGTCCACTTTCAGTATTCGGACACCGATCTGGATAATAGCGATTTCGTCTAGTCCGTAATATTCAAAGAAGCCGCCCCGGATTACCACATCGTTCTTGAGATCTTGCATGTCAATGAAGCCGTCTACACGAATAATCTCATCAGTTCTGTCGAAAAAAAGCTGTTCGCTTTTGAGGATTATTCCTCGTTCCTCGTCGGTGGCCACAACTCCTCCCGTGGCCATTGCGTAGCGCAAATCCTTGCCCCATAACTCAATCTCATCGGCGATAATCGTTGTTGCGTCAGAGACCATTCTTGCTTCACCGGAAAGAATGGTTAATTCCCGCCCTTCAGCCAGGGTAGATCGTACCTTGCCGGCTGAGAACGTAAATACTTCACCATAGGCGGAGGATGAAGGCAGTAGAACGATTAAAAGTGCGGCCAGGAGGAAGGGCAAGCTATTCCTCAATTTGGTCACTCACATTCTCCTCGTCCTCTATGACATATGTACCGGTAACAGCACCGCTGAAAGCAACCTGACGTGTTCTTGCCCGGGCTTCAAATCCGATTCCGCGGACCGCGGTTCCCGTGTCCTGCTGTATAAAAACCTGATCATCATCCTTGCCAGTAAGTTTCTTTTCTGTATTGCTCCAAAACAGATAGGGAGCGGAAAAACTGGCTTCCTCGGCGAGAGAATAGAAGTATAAATTGCCCCAAAACTCCGCGTCTTCGGATTCTGTGAAGAAAACCGCGCTGTCGGCGGATCCTTCAGTTATTACTTCGCCTTTGCCGTCATATTCAATAAATATGATCTCGGAAAGCTGTGTTTCTTCCTTTTTGTTGTACATCGCAGCTTTTCCCGCATACAGCCGGAACACCGGCAGGCCATTTTTCACCGATGTGTGTATAAACTCAGTGAGAATCGAGTCCGGGATATCTTCTGACATATCATCTGAAAGGAATGCCGAGGAGTAGTCGAGACTGCACCCGGCGAATATGAGAATGATCAAAATTGATGCAAGTAGATATTTCATGACGCGGGATGATTATCCTGGAATTCCTGCGCCAAAGTCAACGAGGAAGCGTGGCTGCTACATGAGCGTAACGTGAGGTTTATCCGATTCCAGATAGAGAATCTCTGATTGAGAGCGGTCCTTGTCATAAAAAAAGTCTTGTCCTTCAGAAAGCTCATACACTACATTGTCTTCTACATATATCGGCGCGTCGAGTCTTATTGCCAGCGCAATTCCGTCGCTTGGACGAACCTCCATACAATGTGATGCCATTCTGGATTTATAGCAAATTCGTGCGAGCTGTTTCTCTTCGAGACACGCGTATATTTCAACGGAAGTTAGGGTGAAATGATGTTTGGTAAACATCTGAGCGATTATATCGTGTGTAAGCGGCCGGGGAGGCTGCACTCCCTCCATTTCTACTATTATTGCGCTCGCCTCAAATGGGCCGATGTGTAATGGCAGAAGGATATTTTCCTTCCTATTGTGCAGAAGAACCATAGGCATTCTTGTTTTTTGTTCAAGGGCAATACCTTTTACTACAAAATTGAGCATTGTGTTACATCCTGTGGGCTTTTCTATTGCCCTCTTTACAAATTTATAGCACATAGCGTCGAAAATACTTATAATATCCTCAAACTCTGAGAAATAAATGAGCTAATGGAAAACATCCTTACAGAATTGGAATTTGAGCAGTTTCGTAATCTCATTTACGATCAAAGCGGTATTCATTTTTCCGATACAAATCGTGCGATATTGGAAAGCAGGCTTAGAGAGCGGCTGAAAGTCGCGGATATGCTAAAGGTAAGCGATTATTATTCCCTTATCAGAAGAGATGAAGGGGAGATGAAGACTCTGCTCGATTCGGTCACCACTAATCTGACTCGTTTCTTCCGGAATACAGCTCATTTCAAAGCTTTTGAACATTTTGTAATACCTGAGATCGTAAAAAAAAAGAACGCATCGAAATCGAAAACTATCCGCATCTGGAGCGCCGGGTGCTCTACCGGTGAGGAACCATATTCTATTGCGATTCTTCTCAAGGAAATATTACCTCCAGGATTCAAAGCGGAAATAATAGGTAGCGATCTCAGCTTAAAATCTCTTATGGCTGCAAAAGAGGGCTATTATCCAAGCAGCCGCCTAAATGATGTTCCTGAGAAATACCTCGATCGATATTTTGTGCCGGCGGCTGATGGATACCGCGTAAATGATGATGTAAAAGCGATGATCCGATACGACTATCACAATTTGAAATTTGATTCCGGATCAAGGAATCTCGACGTCGTGTTCTGCAGAAATGTTATTATATATTTTGATGAAGCGGCGCAAAAAGCGGTTATACAAAAGTTTTGGGATTCCTTGGATCACGACTCATATCTTTTTATTGGTCATTCTGAATCTCTATTTGGTATGAAAACTGATTTTGAGTTCGTAAAAACTGACTGGGCTACCTTATACAGGAAATCACCGATATGAGCGACGACGTAAAAGTATTAATTGTTGATGATTCTGCTTTTATGCGGAATTTGGTCGGAAAAATAGTCGAAGGTGCCGTTGAGCTGACTGTCGCGGGGAAGGCGATGAACGGGAAATTCGCACTTGCGAAGATAGAAACTCTCCAGCCGGATGTAATTGTCCTCGACCTCGAGATGCCCGAGATGAACGGTATAGAATTTCTCAAGGAGAGAAGAATGCGAGGAATCATGATTCCCGTTATCATCCTTTCCTCGCTTGCGGCAAAAGGCGCCCGAATTACTATGGAGGCACTTTCACTTGGAGCCGCGGATTTTGTTCAGAAACCAACCGATGTCCATAGGACCGAATTAACGTCAATCGCCGATACGCTTGTTCAGCTAATCAGCGCTTACGGAATAAGGTATCGCGATCAAAAACTCCATGGTAAGTCGGTGCGTACGACGCCGGCTCCTTCCAAGCCGATTGTTTCGAATATTAATCCGATGGCCAGGCGAAACGTAACAAATCAGGTCGATGTCGTAGCTATCGGTATCTCGACCGGCGGCCCGGCGGCTCTTCGATATGTGTTTAGTAAAATTGATCCGGAACTCAATGTACCGGTGCTTGTCGTGCAGCATATGCCGGCGGGCTTTACCCGGGAATTCGCGTCCAGTCTGGACGGGATATGTCCGCTCAACGTGAAGGAAGCGGAGGCAGGAGACGTTTTGTCAGCGGGACGTGTTTTTATTGCTCCTGGAAGCCATCATATGACTGTTGTCAGGCGTCGGCTTGCCAATATTATCCAGCTGACTGACGACGAGCCGGTAAACGGCCATCGGCCGTCTGTAGATGTAACATTCAAATCACTGACGGGTGTATTCGACAACAAAATTCTGGCCTTGATAATGACCGGGATGGGGAAGGATGGCGCACTTGGCATCGGGGAAATCTATCATGCCGGAGGAATTACCGTTGGGCAGGATAGCGAATCCAGCGTTGTCTACGGCATGCCCCGCGTAGCTTTTGAGAACGGCGTAATTGATTCGGTGGTTCCTTTAAAAGATATGGCAGAGCAGATTAATAAAATAGTTGCTTCTAACCGCTGATAGCTACGGTGTTTACAGCACCTTTGTAATAACAGGCATGCTTGCTTCTCGTTTCTTTTTACTATAGTAGAAACTCAATCCAAAACCCAAAGCCAATCCGGCAAGGCCGAATAATGCCTGCAGCCCTTCTGAAGGTTCGGATATGAGTTTTCTCGCGAGTATATAACCCGCAGCGAAAAAGATAAGCGGTACGATAAGAACCAAAAATCCTGCGGCTACAGTTTTTCCCGGCGCCAGATAAACATTCACCATATCGCCGACCTTTACTTCAAGTCCGTTTGAGTTTACCGCCTCGAAAACACGTTTGTCCGTGCTGCAGAAGCTGCTTGAGCAAGACGTACAGCCTTCCGTCGGACCGCACCCCATTGTGGCAATTTTCCCATCGATGCTATTAATTATCGCTTTTTCCGTCATGCGGAACCTCACATTGCAGTTTAAACCGCTCAATTTTTTCAGTTTTACCGTTCTCATTTATATCCAGAACTACGCCTTGCAATTCAGGATTGTTCCATGCATCTTTTGAGCGTACCGGAACCTGGGTGAGAAACTTTCTTATTTCAATATCCGGGTCGAGACCGCCCACGGAATTCTGACTTCCGCAGCGTCCGACATCGCAGATAATCCCGGTGCCCTTCGCGAGTATTGTTTCGTCGGAGGTCATCACCTTCATGTGGGTGCCGATTACCGCACTTACCTTGCCGTCTGCGTGGTAGAACATGGAGTACTTCTCAGCGGTTGTGGCGGCATGGAAATCCAGGATGACAATATCTGTCTGCTCACGTACGCGCGCTACAAGATCCGGCAGATAAGTGAAAGGGTTGCTCAGATGAATTCGATCAAATCCGGATTGCCCTAACAGAACGATCACGCCGATAGATACATCTCCTTTTTGATAAACATACCATCCGCGACCAGGATTGCCCGGCGGATAGTTGGCAGGACGAAGTATATAACGCGCAGATTTTATATGATCGACCATGTCGATCTTATAAAAGATACATTCGCCGCCGGTAAGCACATCAATTCCTAATTTATGCAGATAAATGGAATGATTTTTCCCAAGACCGAATCCGCCGGTGGTTCCTTCCGCGCTCGCTATTACGAAGTCGATACCTTTCTCCACTACCAAGTTCGGGAGAAGTTTTTTAACGCAGTAGACGCCGGCCTTGCCGACAATTTCACCGAGGAAGGCGACTCGTGTGCTCATAGGTCGTAAAGAATACCAATAATACCGCTTAAAAAGCAATCATACCTATTTCTGTAAAAAGAGAAACAGAATTTGTCATGTAGTTGGGAAATTGGGGCAAAATGGCCCATTGTAGTTTTATCTCCGCCGGCTAAATAGTGTGTTAAATTTATTTCTTTACAGGGTAATGATTTATAAATTGATGAGTGCCTCTAAAAGTTGGCACGTAATTTGCAATTATATGTATAACGCTGCCGAAAGGAGCGGGAAACAAGCCGCCTCGTATGAGGGGCTAATCTAGCACACGCTAAGGTGATTATTATGAGGTGTGAAATGAAAGATCGTTTTTCAGTTGACCTCGGCCAGATGATGGACGAGATCTTCGAAGCAACAAAAGACTTCGGAGAAGCATTCAAGAACGGATTTAATTTTTCCGGCTCCGGAAAAGGACCGTTCAGATGGGACGAAAATGTGGATTATTATCCGCACCAATCTTATCCCCCGGCAAACGTATATATTACCAAAGACCGAACCATGGTGTTCGAATTCGCCCTTGCCGGTTTTGATGAATCAGGAATTGACCTCCAGTTTCAGGGAGACTACATGGTGCTTTCGGCGAAAGCGCCGGTAAGTGACGAGAAACCTGACGACATTCGCTACTTCAAGCGAAGGCTGAAGCTTAAAGATGTGGCAGACCAGAAGTATTTCGTACCCGCAGATAAGTTCGATCGAGAGCAGGTAAAAGCACTATTCAAAAATGGTCTTCTCAAAGTAACAGTTCCGAGCCTGGAGAATGTTGAAACAAAAGAAGGGATTAAGATTAATATCGTGCAGGAGGATGCAAAATGATTTTTTGGACATTGGTAGGAATAGCTGTTGGTTACTTTTTCAAACCCCAGATTGATAAATTGGTTTATAAAACCGTAAGAATGATCAAGGACAATCAGAATAAGAAAAGATATCGTGACGGGGGTGACGGTTTCTAGAAAATCTGAAGTAAAATGGGCGCCGGCAGCATCTGTCCGGCGTCTTTTATTATAACAAGCGCTGCCAATTTTCCGCGCCGCGGTATTTTGGGAGCTTTATTATAGATGAGAGGGCCTGGTATCAGGCTCTCTTTTTTTATGCTTTTTTACCAGGAAATCGCTTACGTATTTTGATGAGCTTACCGCACCCAGGATCGCGGTAAGATAATGAAAGAAGAAGCGCCAGAGTATCAGCGCGATTCCCAGCATGTATGAAGGTACTGTACCGGCAAAGAGCAGCAGGAAGAAAGCCTCGCCGAATCCAATAGCGCCCGGCGTCGGCATAAAGGTCAAAAGAAATAGCAGCATCGATGCCAATACAATTCCGGTAAGGAACGGAACCGATTGACCCAGACCGAGAAGTATTACCCACAGTAGCACCAACTGAGACATATACATAAGCCCGTTACAAATGGTTCCGCCAATAAAATATCCTAGATTATGAGAAAAATATTTCTTAAAACTGCGCCGCGCATTAAAGGCCTGGTGGATTGCTTTCCGCCGAAGAGTCCTGATGTCTTTAAGAATTTTCAACCTATGCAGAAACTTGCCCATTGAGGTGATCATCTTTACGAGAAAGTGAGGGAACAGGAAGCTGAGAGTGATGAGGAGAATAAATGCAGCTCCGGCGAGACCGGAAACCATGAAAATCTTATTGAGGGCTTTAATATTGCTGATCTTGTCATTGAAAAACAGGAACGCTACGAGGGCACCTGCCTGTGTAAAGATCGAGAGGGTCATGAGTTTCACTACTACTATAGAAGATCCTTTGCCCGACGGAATCCCTTCGCTGCTAAGCGAGATAATGGAAAAAGGCTGTCCGCCGAATGCAAAGGGAGTAATAATGTTGAAGAAAATACGTATTGTAGTCGTGCGCAGCGCGGAGAGGAAACCGATTCGTTCATCAGTTCCGCGGGTAAAAAGGACAATCGCGGAAGCATCAAAAAGCAGAATTGACGCCCAGGCGCCGAAGAGAGCGAAAAGGTAGACAGGTTTTACATTCGCCAGTGCTTCACCCGTTCGCTCATCCACGGTAAAGAGTAGTATCGCGACGATTGAAATGATGCTAATGAATAGAAGTATAAGAATACGTATTGCGCTGCGGGACATGTTCCTCCATGCAACTCAAACACCAACCAGCTTCGGGAGTGTTACTTTCCCGCCATTTCTTCAATTGGGCCCGATTCTATCATAACTGACAAGATATGTAATAGGTATGCAGGTAAAAGCGAAAAATGACATTATTGACAGGCCAAGCGCCGATGTACTATATTCGCATTTGTTCAATTCGCCCGGATGGTGAAATTGGTAGACACGCTAGGTTCAGGGTCTAGTGCTCGCAAGGGCGTGGAGGTTCAAGTCCTCTTCCGGGCAAAAATGGTCATATCTCCTTTTGTGTCATTGACCGGTAAACTGACCCTATGATAACCGTTAATTCTGACCCCCTCTATCGGTGATGAATTTTCATTTTGGGGTTTCGCTGTGGACGACCATAAAATGGAAAAAATCATTCCTGTATAAGCATTCATGGCAATGTAATACTTACATTCGATGATGTCTGACATCCCATTATTGGCTTATGAAATCAATAAAGAATATTCAGTATCATTGTATTGATCAATTCTTCCAAGCAGGATCTTTGATTGAAAAATTATTTATACACAAGATGCAGGCGCTGACACTGATCCTCTAAAATTAGATTGCTC
>JABGPX010000588.1 GCA_018644745.1 Spirochaetales bacterium | reverse complement strand
CGGCATCTGGTGTTCCATATTGATGGCTTTTCGGTCGGTCTTTACGCCATCTTCCTTCTTGAATGCCGGGCAAATATTCACACAGAGGCTGCAGCCGGTGCAGTCTTCGGGAGCCACCTGAATGGTGAACTTCATGTTGTCAAACTCTTTGCCCTTAGCCGCCGTGCTTTTGAAAGAATCCGGAGCTGACTCTGCGTATTTGGGATCGTATATCTTCATGCGGATAGAAGCGTGAGGACAAACCGCGGAGCAGTCGCCGCACTGAATACAAGTCTCTGAATCCCAGACTGGTATATACTCGGCGATGCTGCGTTTCTCGTACTTTGTAGTTCCGGTCGGATAGGTGCCGTCATTAGGCAGCTTTGAAACCGGAATTTTATCACCCCTTCCGGCCATTATTTCTCCGGTTATTTCCTTCACGAACGTGGGGGCGTCATCCGGGATCAGCTCTTTCATTTCCGTACTGCTGCCGGTTTTTGAAGGCAGCTCAACCTGCATCATTCCCGTTTTGGCGAGGTCAATAGCAGCCATATTCCTATCTACTATTTCCTGGCCTTTTTTGCTGTATGATGTTACTACCGCGTCTTTGATAAGCCTCAGCGCTTTTTCTTCTTCCAGTACACCGGAAATGAGGAAGAATGCAGTCTGCATAATAGTGTTTATTCTAGTGCCCATCCTCGCTTCTTCAGCGAGTTTCGAGGCATCTATCATAAAGAACCTAATCTTCTTGTCGATCATCTGCTGCTGAACTTTCACGGGGATGTGCCGCCAGATTTCGTCTTTCGAGAAAGGCGAAGCGAGGAGGAAGACCGCTCCTTCTTTGGCGTATCGAAGCATATCTATCTTTTCGATAAAATTGAATTTATGGCACGCAATAAAGCTCGCGTTTTGGATAAGGTAGCTGCTGTTGATGAGCTGCGGACCAAACCTGAGGTGAGATACCGTCCTAACTCCGGCTTTCTTTGAATCGTATACAAAGTAGCCCTGTGCGTAGTTGTCGGTCGCCTTGCCGATGATCTTGATTGAGTTCTTGTTTGCACCTACCGTGCCGTCGGAACCAAGCCCGAAGAACATGGCGCGGTGCACGGAATCCGGTTCGGTCGTGAAACTCGGGTCGTACTCGAGGCTTGTAAATGCTACGTCGTCGTTTATGCCGATGGTGAAATGGTTCTTTGGATCCTTTTCTGAAAGATTGTCAAAAACCGCCTTTATCATTGCCGGAGTAAACTCGTTGGATCCGAGACCATAGCGACCCCCGACTACTTTTGGAAATTTCTCCCATGTTACCTTTCCAGCTTCCGCGGCCTCTCCAAGACCGGTTCGAACATCTTCATACATCGGTTCACCGACGGCACCGGGCTCTTTTGTGCGGTCGAGAACCGCGATAGCTTTTACAGTGGAGGGCAAGGCGGCGGCGAGATGCTCCGGGCTGAAGGGTCTGAACAGCCTTACTTTTAGTACCCCGACTTTTTCGCCCTTATCCGCAAGGAATTTTACCGTTTCCTCTGTCGTTTCGGCGCCGGATCCCATTATTACAACTACGCGCTCGGCGTCTTTTGCTCCAACGTAGTCAAAAAGCTTGTACTGCCTGCCGCTGAGTTTCGCAAACTTATCCATGGTCTTTTGCACGATTTCCGGCGTTGCGAGATAGTATTTGTTGACGGTTTCCCTGGCGGCGAAGAAAACATCCGGATTCTGGCTGGTTCCTTTAATCGTCGGTTTTTCGGGATTGAGCGCTCTGGATCTGTGAGCATGAACCAGATCGTCATCGATCATCTCTTTCATCACATCATACGGAATTTCTTCGACTTTCTGAATTTCGTTGGATGTTCTAAATCCATCAAAAAAGTGAAGAAACGGTATTCTGGATTCAAGTGTCGAGGCCTGGGCGATAAGCGCCATATCCATGACTTCCTGAACCGAGTTCGAAGAGAGCATGCCCCAGCCTGTCGATCGGGCTGCCATGACATCCGAATGATCGCCGAAAATAGAAAGAGCTTGCGCGGCAATCGCGCGAGCTGATATGTGAAAAACTGTCGGCGTGAGTTCTCCGGCGATTTTATACATATTGGGGATCATCAGCAGCAGCCCTTGAGACGCGGTGAAAGTGGTGGTGAGTGCACCGGTGGTGAGTGCGCCGTGAACTGCTCCGGCTGCGCCGGCCTCTGACTGCATTTCCGTTACATGGGGGATGCTTCCCCATATGTTTTTCCTGCCTTTTGACGAGTATTCATCCGAAAGCTCGCCCATGGCTGAAGATGGGGTAATAGGGTATATCGCGATAACTTCATTTGTTGCGTGAGCAACATATGCTGCCGCGGTATTCCCATCTATGGTTACGGTTGATTTATCTGGCATGTTATTTTCCCTTTGTGGTGAGATGAGGCACTATAACAGAAAAGGCAGTCTTACTTCAAGAATGAGACGGCTCCCGAGCTAAATAGATTTATACCTTACCCATTTTACGACTTCACTTATCTTGTACCGCTTTCCAGTCATCAGAATGCCAACGCGGAACACTTTGGAGGCCAACGCTATAATCACAGTAATTGTAACCAGGAGTATGCCAATGCACAGCAGGACTTCCCACGCTTCAGGACTGCCCATCAGGATGCGGAGGAACATGGTAATGGGTGATGTAAGAGGAAAAAGCGACAGAAACACCGCGAAAGGGGCCCCAGGGTTCACGATAATGGAGCTCACCGTAACCATCGGAATAATGAGAAAAATGAGTACCGGCCAGCTCAGCTGACCGAGATGGGTCTCGTCTTCGGCAGCCGATCCGATCGCGGCATACGCGGAGGAGTAGATGAAAAAGGCCAGAATAAAGAAGAGCACAAGATATGCCAGGGTGCTTACGGTTAGTGAGATCGGCAAGGTCAAGTTAGCCGCCGGGCCGATTACTTTTATCAGGAGCATCGCAACGGATACCCATATCGCGTACTGGAGAATTCCCGCCGCGGCCTGTCCGAAGATCTTGCCGAAGAGCATCTCACTCGGCCGCACCGAGGAGAGCATTATTTCAACGGTTTTTGAGGTTTTTTCCTTGAGTACCGAACGGGCCGCGGATTGGCCATGCAGCAGAATTGTCATATAAAGGAGCATGGTAAACGCGATGCCGGTCATGATGATAGAAAACTCGTCATTCTGCGGACCGCCACTCTTGCCGGACGCCGCGGCAAGTGACTGGCCGTTCATCTGCGGCCGTGCGCTCAGATAGCTAATTCTTTCGGCATCAAGGCCTTCGTTCCGCAGGCGTTCCGAAACGATCACCGAACCGAGATAATACCCCATGGTGTCCTTGAGCACAAAATCCGTGCCGGATAGCGAATAGTAATCAAGTGCTTGGGCTTCGAGGTAGTTTTCGGGAATAACCACATACGCAGCGATTTCCTTGTCAGTCACCGCCTGAATCATAGATTCTTCGTCTCGACCGCGAACGATTGATATCGGTGATTGTTCCAGGGAAATGTCGAGATTCTCGATCAACCTCTCCGACGCGCCGACCAGGCCCACGACGGTACCTTCATCGACTTGAGCAGAGTTTCTCGTAATTAATGACGGAAGTATCGAAACACCAAATAGGAGAAAAGGACCCAAGATGGTTATGATGATAAACGCCTTGTTTACCGCGGTCATCTTGAACTCCATTTTCATGATTTTTAAAATTCTATTCACCTTTTTCCTCCGCGTTGTCCGCTCCTACCATGCTGATGAAAATATTGTGGAGAGATGGAGACACTACTTCGAATCGCATAATGGATATCTTTCCCACTAATTGGGAGAGTAGGTCGTCAGGATCGCAGCCTTCGGAGAGTTCCACTTCTACGTATCTTTGGTAGGAGGTCGCCGAAGCAACACCGGGTAAATCGCGGATAAACGACCCGTCTCCGTCAAATTCGACTACCACCGAGTTCGAGCCGTGAGCTTCCTTTATCTCTTCAAGGGACCCGTATACCACCTGGTCTCCCCGGTTGATGAGGAAGATACGATTACAGAGTCTTTCCGCCTGCTCCATAATGTGAGTGGAAAACAGAACCGTCTTTCCGGACCTGCTGAGTTCGGTGATGGAATCGCGAAGGAGATCCGAGCTGACCGGATCGAGACCCGCGAAGGGCTCGTCGAAAAACAGTATGTCCGGCTCGTGAGCCACCGCGGCGGTGAACTGAACTTTCTGCGACATACCCTTGGAGAGTTCGGAAATCGGCTTATCCTTCCAGTGCATCAAATCGAAATGTTCGAGCCAGTAATCTATCTGTTCCTGAAGGCGTAGGCGTTCTCCTCCCTTCAACTCGCCGAGATACATCAGCATGTCGTTCACTTTGGTTTTCTTGTAAAGGCCCCGTTCTTCAGGTAGATATCCGATCCGCTCTTTGTCTTTCTCTTCGATGGGTTTGCCGTCGAAAAGTATCTTTCCTGTATCTGGGGCGATAATGTTCATTATCATTCTAATTATTGTCGATTTACCCGCACCATTTGGGCCGATGAGACCGAATATCTCTCCCGGTCCGGCAGTGAAGTTTACTTCTTTTACCGCCTGAACCGAGTCAAAAGATTTTGAGACATTTGCCACTTCAATCATGGATTGCTCCGCCTTTTCTGGAATAGAGTTCTGCTAACATACTATATACGCTTTAACTCGATGAATATTCAGTTACTCGCCGAAAATCAACCGTAAATCCGCCAGTTCAGCAAACCGGGCTATGAGATTTTCTTGTACATTTTGAGCTGGACCGACCCGCGGCGGGGATTCGTAGGAATCGATGATATTTCCCACGGTTTCCGCGAAAGCCCGAAATGAAAATGGCCAATCGGAAGATACCGGCGGCGCGTTTTCCAAAGTGCCGAGATGAGTGAGATTTTCGAGTTCTTTGAGGATGCCGTTATTCATCTGGCAAATCCCGTTTTTGTACGACCGGTTGTTCGAGGTTCTTCGGAGTATTTCGATTTGCTCCTCAGCTGCGAAATATGAGAAATCGACGGTTCCTTCGTTACCCAGACTCGCGGCTTGGCTTCGAAGAGCCTCAATACGTGCTGAAGGTATAGCTGACGTTAGTCTGTCGATTTTTTTTTCGTACTGGTTTCGCATTTTCCGTCGGTGCTCGTTCTCGATAGGCACGTGGATGGTGGTGTAGAATAGATGGGGATGTTCGCGAAAAACATCAACGATACCATCTAAAATTGTCAGATACCTCGCGAAAAGCGGAATTTTCCATTGGACCGCGTTGATAAAGAGATACCCGAAGCCTTCCTGCACCGATGAAGAGCAGATGAGCCTTGCGGCAGATACCAAATCCATGAACCGAATCCCCTCCTCATCTAGAGAGGCTCCGATTCCCCACATCCCCGGGATCAATCCTTCTTCAAAGGCCTTCGCGACAAGATCGGAATACGGTTTTTCAGACTCGGATGTGCCGGGAAGAGTAACAACAAGATTCACCGGCTCGCGGCTGATCGCGGCGAGAAGACCCAGCTCGAGGGCGTTTTTTCGCCTGATTGTCCTAACAGGATAGACCATCAGCGGTGCGCCTGGGATATAACCGGGGAATTTGCCGCCGAATATTCGCTCCAGCTTCCGCGCGGTCTCAGAAGCGCGACTCTTGTCGAAAGATTCGTCCTTTATAGGATTGTTAAGCAGATAGACAGATGATTCTACGAGTCCCGCGGATTTCAGATTTGCGAAGTCACGGCCGTTTATTACCGCATATCTGATATTGGCGGATTGAGGATATGGTGAGCCGCCGACAAATCGCCGCAGGAAATTCAGATTGTCGTAGCGTGAGCTTTCCGGAAAATCATGAATGTGAAAGCAGAAGCGTTCCCGCGGGTTTTCTTTCGTTATCTCAAGCAATGCCTTCGTAAAGAGAGGATTTTTTCCGAGATGGTAATTGTGTATCCACCAGATAGAGCCTGCGCAGGCCTTTAGCATCGCGTTTTTCATCGCGTTTACAGCGGTATCGGTACCGGGACCGGGCTGCGTGCCAATCGGGAGATAATCAATCTCCGGTACAATGATCGGAACGATCCGAACCTGCCCGCAGATTGATCGAAGGGAATCCGCCAGTTTCTCCACACCGTCCGGCCTGCCTGAAACTAGTCGTACTTCCCGAAGTCCGTCGAGATGTGCTGTCAGAGCCTGCACCGATAGATCGATAACTTTGGTAACTCCGCCGGGCTCGAGATGGTAGTGAACTATCGAGATACAGACCGCGCTCCGGGGCATTATCAGGCGTTCATGCCGTCGTTGCCGAAGAACCCGCACATGAGAGTTTGGAGCTTCTGCTCGAGAACCGAATATGAGTAGTGCTGAAGGCCGAGTTTGTAGTTCGTTTCTACCATATTGCTGACGCGGTCCGGGTCTGCCAAAATCGCCTTCGTAGTATCGACCGTAGAATCAGTAATGTAATCATCCATCTCGATTACATCGAATCCTTTCGGCTTGATATCGTAAAAGTAGATAGAATAATTGTTAATGAGAATGGGTTTTTTAAAGTAGATAGCTTCGAGAAATGCGTTGCCGAATCCTTCCTGCAGGGATGGGTATGTAACCAAGTCGGCATGAGGGTAGATATCCTGTAGCGCATAGATTTTTTTACCATCCGGCGTTGTTCCCCGACGATCGCCGATTATCTCCTGAATAAAGAGGGCGTCGACCTTAAGCAGCTCCGCGTAGTCGCGCACCCGCTGCTCATATTCATACCCTTCATCGCCTGAGGCATGAGAAATAACCAGTGTAGCTTTTGAGTTCAGTTTGGCGATCAGTTCGATTGCATGCTCAATCCCTTTTCGCTGCACGACTCTCGTGGGTTGAAGGACCAGGTATTTGTCCTTTCCTATTCCCATTACCTCTCTAACGTCCCGCGAGTATTCATCGACTGGTGCGGGAGGCTCTTCAAACTTCATGACATTCGGAATTATCGTGGAAGCAATTCCCGTTCGGAGCGCCAGCTGATTCTGAGCGGACGAGTTAATCACCACATGCTGAATTGAGCTCAGGTGAGGCGGGTAGCAGGAGTTGAAATAATCCCACACACAGTTACGGAGGAACCGCTTTCTTTCCCAGAAAAAATCATGATGATGGGCGATGGTAAATATGCCGGTTTCGGCGATGAATTCCGTAAGAGCCATACCTAGAGATATATTCAGCGGAATGGTGAGTACGTTTTGGGCGATCAGCAAGTCAATATTGTACAGTTTGACAAATTCGTAAATCTTCTCTTTGAGAAGTTTTCTGTACTTGTGAAGTCCGGCAGTGAGAATGTGCGGTCTATTTACGCTATTGTATGCCAGGCTGTAGAGATGTTTGATTTCCGGGTGGGTGAAATGCGCTTCCGGAACCACAAAGGATTTGTCTTCCGGAATGTCAAGCTCTCCTGCCATATAATAACAGCTGTGGCCATGACGCTCGAATATATCGGCCCACTTCATTGTTTCGAGAGACACCCCGTCGGTGCCCGAGATTCGGAAAGAAATAAAACCGACATTTTTACCCATGTAGTTCCGCCTCATTTTGGAGCTTGTTCATTGTAGTGGCCGGCGTAGGCATAGGTCAAGTTTCTTAGCGGCCGCTACGGAGCCGCGGTCCGGCTGCCCTCTATTACCACTCTCCGGTTTTCATGCTGAAGCGCTGGATCCTGTGTTACAGGCTCATCACCGCCTCGACCTCTGAGCACCGGCGGAGTCTCCGGCTGCCAGCCATGCTGCATCAGATAATTCGCGACAGCCTCGG
>JABGPX010000556.1 GCA_018644745.1 Spirochaetales bacterium | reverse complement strand
CCTTGACGAACCGGCAGGCTCCAATTTGCTCTTTCCTTTTCCGGATTCTCCCGGAGAAGAGGTACCCCAAATTATTGAAATCCCGGTCGACCCGGCCATAGCCTTCGCCATGCTTGTCAGGCAGTACAGAATATCAAACCGCATGACCCAGGCTCAGATGCAGGAAGCCCTGGACCTTCCGAATAAGACAAGCTACACCCGCCTTGAAAGGAAGGGAAATCCGCGGCTGAGTACCATCTCCAGAGTCCTGAAACTTTATCCGGATTTTCCCATTTCCGACTGTTTCTAATCGATACCTGCTGCAAAGTATCCTCCTTGACCGGTCAAAGGAACTGTTTTCCCACAGCCTTTTTCCGCTAAACCAACTGACCTTATGGAAAAGCATTTAAAGAGGAGGCTGGTATCTTGGAAAGAGTATGGGTTTCGTAGATGATGAATCTCATCGAAACAATTCCGATTGGAGAACCTATGAGCACACCCCTATCAGTCCTTGACACCGGCGCCGCCGGCAACGGCAGGGTCGATGACAGTTCCGCTATTCAGCGCGCTCTAATCGATTCTACTCCCACCGTATCAATACCACCGGGAGTGTATCTTATAAACCGAACACTCCGCATCGGAACGGGAAAAACGATTCTTGCGGCCCCGGATGCGATTATGAGATTCGGCGACGGCGCAGGGCGTAACTCGAATGATTTTTTACTGACTAACACGGATTATGAATCGGGAAATACCAACATAGAAGTGCGAGGCGGAATATGGGATGGGAATAACGCCAGTAATTCTCGTGGGGAAGACGGGCAAGCGAACGCATACACCGGTGTTGCCCTCAACTTTATACACGTATGCAACCTTCGCATCGCTGATTTGACGGTGCGCAACCCCGACTCATTTTCTATTCGTCTTGGACAGGTTAGTCAGTTTCGCATCGAAAATATTGTTTTCGATCATCCGATCACCAGACCCAATCAAGACGGCGTTCACGTCGGGGGGTTCTGCGAGGACGGTACTATCCTTCACCTAAGTGCTTCCTCGCCAAACACTACTAACGATGATATGGTCGCCTTTAACGCCGACGACGATGTTAAACGAGCTATCAACCTCGGAATGAAGCGCGGCTTTATCAGAAATATGAAAGTGGAAAGACTGGCTGGGGAGAGCGTATATACCTTTGTACGGCTGTTGAGCGAGACCCAGAGGCTGGAGAATATCACTATCTCCGACATTTCGGGGGGGTGCCGCTGTTACGCAATAAACCTGAATTGCTGGAAGTTTCTACCTGGGAGCGGTGATATTCGTAATGTAGATATCTCAAACATCAATGTAAAAAAAGCCGGCGATGCCGCCGCATTTCCGCTTGTAGATATCCACCTCGGTGTTCAGAACCTTACTATAGAAGATTTCCGACGACCGTTATCAGACGGATCTCCGTCTCCCACGCTGCTTGTTGAGAACGGATGGGAAAACTCCGTCGAACTGACCGGATTTTCGAAGGGCGCGCTGGAGCGAAAAAGCGGGAAAGTTCTCCTCGGCAGCGGCGGAATCGGCAGGTTTCACATTGATAACAATCACTTGAGTTTCTACAGCGCCATGAGATTCTTACAGGATATGACCCTTGAGGTCCTGGAGCAATCAAGGGTTCGCCCGGGACAATCGGCGGCCGGAGAAAGGCCGAATGCCACGGGAGGAAACCTAATCCGCCCGGGCGGGAGGGACTGCTATCCGGCCTTTTGGATTCGTGACTTCGCGATGTCCCTCGAGTGCGGTCTGGTACCGGTTGATGAGATCGAGCATGCACTCAGGTTAATGGCCCGATGCCAGGCGGTCAAAGAATGGGAGACAGAATCCGGTAGTCTTGTACCGCGGGGGGCCGTGGCGGATCATATCACCTTCGATGGAAAACCGATTTATTTTCCGGGAACTATTGAATACTCCAGGCAGGGCCAGCCATGGGGATACTATCCGAGTTTGGATGATCATTTCTTCTTCATCGAAACTGCTTTTCACCTGGCGAAGCGATGCGAACGACCGGAAATCCTCGAAGACACAACAACGGGGATGCGGATTATTGACCGGCTCGAACTCGCTTTTTCAGTTCCAATAGTGGATGAAGAAAGCGGACTCGTGTGGTGCAGTGAGAATGAACGAGGGGTTTCGTTTGGATTCACCGATATCGTAATGCACACAGAGAAACTTCTGTTTTGCTCTATACTTCGTTTTCGGGCCGCCGTGCAACTAGCCGAACTATACTCTTTAATAAATGAACATGAGAAGGCGATGCAATATCGACTATGTGCGGAAGGTATTGCGGGGCAGGTGAGGATCGCGTTTCATCATGAAAGCGGATTTTTATGCTCGAGTACCGGCAGCAGCGCTCAACCCGACGTCTGGGGGTCGGCATTTGCGATATACTCGGGTATTCTAGACGAGTCGCAAGTCCGGAAGGCGGCCTTAACCCTTTTGAATGCTGTGAAAAGCGGTACCATTGCATGGAAAGGAAATATTCGGCACGTTCCAACTGATTGGGATTTCAGCGAAACGACTGCGTGGGAACGGACGGTAAACAATTACCCGATAAACACGTATCAGAATGGCGCATACTGGGGCACGCCGACCGGTTGGGTGTGCTATGCGATAGCCGAAGTTGATGAGGCCGCGGCTCGCGCACTGGCATTGGAATACGTTGAGGAGCTTCGGGAGGGAGATTTTCGGCGTGGTGACGAATTCGGGTCTCCCTACGAATGCTTTCATGCGGACGGGGATTATCATCAGAACCCAGTCTATCTGACCAGTGTAAGCTGCCCGTTGGCCGCATTCCAGAGACTGGGCTGGACTGCCAGAGACGATATAAATGCATCTGTTGAAATTCCTTGACTTGCTAATGAAAATTGGTAAAATGGTACTACTTGTAAACCAATTATTCGAGAGCAGCGAACCGAAAACTGCGGCATGAAACTATTGGGGGAGTATATCAGGTTTTGAAAGACCGATCCATACAAGATCAAAACTTACAGATGCTCGTTACTAAAGAGATCTTACACCGCATCGGGGAATGGCGATACCCAATCGGCTCAAAGCTTCCGCCTGAACGTGAAATAGCGCAAGATCTCAATGTAAGCCGGCCCACGTTACGCCAAGCTCTCGCGCTCCTTCAATCATACGGAGTGTTGACGATACGGCACGGCTCGGGATCCTATGTCAACGATCCCCAAAATGCGGGTGTCCCGCCTTCATTAGCCGGAGACATTATCACAATTGATATAGACAGGCTTTGGGACATCATCGTTGCACGAAAAGCGATAGAAGGAGCGACGGTCAAATTGGCGGCGACTAATCGAACAGAGGCGCAACTTACCGAACTGCGGCGGATTCAACAAGTTATGATCGATAATATCGAAAACACTGAACGATTCGTTGAAGCTGATATAGAATTTCATTTTATCATCGCGCTTGCATCCGGTAATACCTTCCTCGCTGAATTGATTCAGGGGATGGCGCTCAAACAACGGTACTACATGGTGGCGACCACGCTCGCACTGCACGCCCATAATAAGACCGTAAGACATCACCAGAATATACTCGACTTCGTAGCAGCGAAGGATGCTGCAAAAGCGGCGCGCGCCCTTTCTCAACACTTCTGCGACATCCTGAATAGAATATCAAATGCTCAACGTAGCGGTGAGGAGGGTACCGTATGAGAGCCGCGGTCCCGCTCCAAGACCGTCCGATTGAACGATCCTCGCTTCATTCCGCGGTCACCCGCAAAATCCTGCAACGCATTGTTGAGCAGAAATATCCAATAGGACTTAAGCTGCCTTCGGAACGAGAGATGGCGAAGGAACTCGACATCAGCCGGCCTACCCTTAGGCAGGCCCTTTCACTGCTGAGATCCCTGGGAGTTCTGACTGTAAAGCACGGATCGGGCAGCATTGTAAACGATCCTCAAACCGTTCACATACCGGAGTCACTAAAAAGCGAAGTATTCGGTTTGGACGTCGAAGCCCTAAAGCAGCTTCTCGTCGCACGGAAGATAGTCGAAATGGCGGCTATTAAGCTTGCCGCGTCGACCCGGCAGGATAAGCACCTGGAGGAATTACGCCGTCTTCAAAAAATAATGATAGATAGCTTGTATGATACCTCTCGCTTCGTGTCGGCCAATATGCAATTCCATCAGGTGCTGGCCGACGCTTCCGGCAACCCTTTTTTAGCCGACGCTGTGCGAAGCCTCAACCCGAAGCTTCGCCTTTATATGGGAGCCACCACCTATGTCGCCCACCGTCACCGTCAGTCCCTGAATCAACATCAGCGAATAATCGACGCGCTGGCGGCTGGCGACCGAACCGCGGCTTCTCGAGCCATGACGGGTCATCTCGGATCGGTTGAAAAGAACACCGCAGTAAAGAGATAGCGCCCAAACCACTCAATTTTCGCAGAAAGTGGTTAAGAAGGGTTACCACTTGACCAAATTTTCTTGACAAACCTGTAATCTATTGTAGAATACTCCATAGAGGACTCGAAATAATATCAAAGAAGCATGAAGGAGTATTTATGAAAAAGCTTTTTTTTCTCTTACTACTGGTAAGCATAACGTTAACAGGCGTTATGGCGGAGCCTGCGTACGAAAAAGGCGTCGCCGAGCGGGTCGACGGACCGTTTGCTGCTTATGCAACACCGGTACATCTCACTCTCGGTCGGGTTGACCACCCAAACCCGAACTGGCCCGACGGACACGATTTCTACGATAATTTGTATTACGACTGGATGGCCGAAAATCTCAATATTATCGTTACCACCGCGTGGCTTGCAGCCGACAACGATGCTTTCAATCAGAAAGTAGCCCTTGGTCTTGCGAGCGGAGATATCCCTGACATAATGAAAATTCAGGATAAAATACTCTTCTATAAGCTGGCGGAAGCGGAGGCGATTGGAGACTTCAAGCCGTATTTCGACGAAAACGTTTCAGACTATCTGCGGGATGTCTACGGTTCCTACGGCAGCAAGGCTCTCTCGATGGGTAGAGCTCTCGACGCTGGTACGGTCGGCGGTAAGCTCTACGGTATTCCACAGACCAATATTGGAGAACAGCAGAACTACTTGTGGGTTAGAACAGACTGGCTTGATAAAGTTGGGCTCGATATACCTACCACCCTGGATGAGATCGTAACGGTTGGACTGGCGTTTAAAAACGGCGATCCTGATGGAAACGGCAAGGCCGATACCGTAGGTATATCCGGCGATCTCGAGGTGGCCGGAAACTATAACCGAATGCATGGCTGGGATCCGGTTTTCGGGATGTATGGATCATACCCGCGGCAATGGATTAGAGATGCCGACGGCGAGGTAACCTACGGCACGATTGAACCCGAAACGAAAAAAGCCCTAGCGGCCCTTCGGTCCGCATTTGCGTCCGGCGTCATCGATCCTGAATTCGCCACCCGGCAGAACACAAACGAAGTAGTTGCAAACGGAAAGGTCGGAATGATCATGGGCCCCTGGTGGGCGGCGCACTGGCCTCTCAACACGACCTTCGACAACGACAAAGACGCCCGATGGTTTCCGGTACTCGCTCCGGTCGACTCTATGGGTAAGCTCCACGGTTATTCGCAAGATCCCGCCGCGCAATTCCTGGTCATGAAGGCCGGTTTAAAGAATCCGGAAGCTGTTATAAAAGTGCTGAACGCGAGTCAGATGTTCATTCAAGGTCATAATCCTTCGGCGGATGAATACATTAAAGCGTATTACGATGATGAAGGTAAAAAGTTCGTTGAATGGCGGACGGTACCCATCGATCTGCAGGTGGCTTACGAAGATACCATCGGTCGATGGTACGACAGCTTTGCGGCTTGGGAAGGCGGTAATCCGCTGCCGGGAAGCCCGGACTACACCGTGTGGGTTGAACGTAAGCAGCGCTATCTCAAAGGCGAAGGCGGCAGCTTCACATCCGGCGAGATGAACGGTACTCTGGCTAACATTTTCGGCCGTGAAATTGCTCACAGCCCGAATATGGTCTGGAAAGATCCGGTCTTCTTCGGAGTCACCAAAACAATGCAGGAGAGATGGGCATCTCTGGTGAAGATCGAAAACGAGATGCTGCTCCAAATTATCATGGGTGACAAACCTCTCAGCTACTTTGATGAGTTTGTAGAAACCTGGCTTGATCTTGGTGGAGATGATATCATTAGTGAAGTGAAGGCAATCGTCGACTAATAAGCAAAATTTGCGACACGCCCGCGGGTTTGTACCCGCGGGCGATTTTTTTCTCCCAAAAAAGGATAGGTAGTGGTAAAAACTACGAAATTCATACGCGCCTATTACCTCATGCTTCTTCCTTCCTTTATCTTTATGTTCTTCTTTGAATTGGCGCCGATCTTCGGAAACATCATGGCTTTCCAGGACTATAATCCAGGGCTTGGATGGTTTCGATCTCCTTTCGTAGGATGGAGAAACTTTACCTTCATGTTCAGGATACCTGACAGCATGCAGGTATTCGGAAATACCCTGATTATAGCGGTCTGGAAAATAATACTCGGTTTAATAGCACCGATAGCCCTCGCCATATTCCTCAACGAGATTCGTTCCAGATCGTTCAGACGGACGGTGCAGACCCTGGTATACCTTCCCCACTTCTTATCATGGGTAATCCTGGCCGGAATAATCGGAAATCTCCTGTCGCTGAACGGCATGGTAAATCAGTTTGTCATGCTCTTCGGCCGCGAGGAACCTATACACTTTCTTGCTGATAACCGTTATTTCCGGCCGATGCTGATTGTTACCCATATATGGAAAGAGGCAGGGTTCGGAACCATCATATATCTTGCGGCAATCAGCAATATAAGCCCGTCCCTGTATGAAACGGCTGTTATCGACGGCGCCGGACGATTCCAGCGTATGCGCTATATAACTATCCGGAGCATGTTGCCTACAATCGTACTGCTGGCGACACTAAGTCTCGGGGGAGTACTCAACGCCGGTTTTGAGCAGATATTCAACCTGTATAATCCGCTGGTGTACAGAACCGCGGATATTGTCGACACCTATGTGTACCGAGTTGGCTTAATCCAACTCAATTTCAGCCTCGGCACGGCAATCGGATTGATGAAATCCATGATCGCTCTTGTTCTCATCTCCATCTCGTACTTTCTGGCGGACCGTTTCGCCAACTACCGAATTTTTTAGGAGGCGATGAATGGGAATCGTTCTTGAAAAAAACCTTACCGACAGGATTGTCGATATCATTATCTATGTCGTACTCGGCCTTGTTGGTCTTACATGCTTCCTCCCCCTTATAAACACTCTGGCGGTTTCACTAAGCGACAAAGGTCCCGCAGAAGCCGGCCGCGTTCTCTTCTGGCCGGTGCAGGCCACCCTTGCTTCATATCAGAAACTTACCGAAGAACCTCAGTTCATCAGATCATTCACCATATCAGTCGAACGGGTACTCATCGGATGTGCGATCAACTTCATTTTAACGATACTAACCGCCTACCCGCTTTCCAAGGCCAAGAAAGTCTTCCCGGCCCGAAACATTTACATGTGGTACCTGGTGGCAATGATGGTTTTCGGAGCCGGTCTCATCCCCATGTACATCATCGTGAGCAAAATGCAGCTCGTTGATACAATATGGGCGCTGGTAATACCCCGCGGCTTGCCGTTGTGGAATGTAATTCTGCTCATGAACTTCTTCCGCGGGGTGCCGGCTGAATTGGAAGAAGCCGCGGTTATGGACGGCGCTGGTCCTTG
>JABGPX010000660.1:1711-7757 GCA_018644745.1 Spirochaetales bacterium | reverse complement strand
CCTTTCCATTGATAATGGGCTGATCATACGACCGATTTGGTGAATCTAGCAAGCTTTGGGGCGGTAACTATTTGTTGCGATTTTCCTCAATTCTCTGGCGAATAAAATCGATAATCCTCCCGATATTTATGCCCGGAGACCAGTCTTCTCGATTCGAGCTCTGAAGAAGGCTGTGGTATTCATTATCTGTAAGATCGGTCTTTTCACGGGAAATTGACTCTGCGGATTCTCGAACATTAATGATAAATCTTGGAATCTCTTGTGTGACTTCTACCCGCATCGAAAGAACTTGCAGGGAGACCTCTATGATAATATCTTCTTCTGCCGAAATATACTTATGAAAGCTTGTCGGCTTGAAACCGGGACAGATTGTGCCGAATGAGTACATACCTGCGTCTTTCACAATAAGCTTGAAGCTGCCGTCGGGTTCGATCGGGAAATGAGTATCGATTTCCTCGATATATATGAAACTCTTTACAAACACATGGTTTTCATATCCGGCATGGGCGACGACAACCTGTCCTGAAACGGTTTCGTCCGCGAGCAGGAGGGAGGCTGCAGAAACAAAAATCATGAAGAAGAATAACCGCTTCATTCTGTTTGCGCTCCTTCTACAATGGTGTTGAAAACCACTTCCATGCGTACGATGCAGGGAACTGGTAATTCTCCGGAGTATGCCGGCGAGAAAGTAGTTTCCAAAATCATCCTGATGGCGGCTTCGTCAAAAGCACGCTCGCCGCTTCGGACAATCTGGAGGTTTCGGATTTCTCCCAGGTTATCAAGATATATATCGATTGTGGAGGAGGTTTCAATCTCCTGGTTCTTGAATTCCTCCGGAAATTCCAGCTTCCCTTGAGCGATGATTTCCGCGGGAGTGTCTATAAGGTGGGATAGGGGTATGTCGCCTTCGGAATCGGTATCCAGAGAAACAGGTGCCTCTCCCGCGGATTCGGATTCAGCGAAGGTTTTCTTTGCTTTTACTTTCTTCTTTGCGGCGGGAGGCCCCCCGTCGCCAGCCGGAGGGAATAAATCGCTTGTCTCAGTGCCGGTATCTTCGACTTCCGGCTGATCGAGATTTGCGGGCACCTCACCCGTCGGAATAGGTTTGCCGGTCGCCTCTTTCTCAACAGGACGAATCTTGCTTTGAATTGCCGCAGACTTCTTCTTGTCCTTTTTCTTTTCATCGGCAGTAGAAAAGAGCTCAGATCTTGACTCTACATCACCGGGAATATTTTCCTCCGCGGTTTCCGCCTCTGGATTCTCGAATGGAGTCGTTTGGGTTTCCGGTCCGGAAAAAGCAGTATCCCGCTCAGGCTCATCCAGGGTAACGTTTATGAAGGTTGATCCGTACGTTTGCTTTCTGGGCAGCCCGGTGTCCCAGAATATAACGGCCGCGGCGGTAAATACTACGAGGTTTATCGCTGCGGATTGGAATAAGGGTGATCGATAAAGAGGAGAGTGAAGAATCCTTGACGTTAATGCCTTAAGCCTAACGCCAAGAGGGTCTTTTTTTTTATCGTGATCACTTTCTGATTCTACATGCAGGGGGACCGGAAATCAATGCACAGCCTGCTACACCCAATCCCTGGAGTTCGGTACAGGCAGCCATTTGCTGTCTAACGATATCGAGTCTTGACTGATCAGACCGGGCAGGGTGAGATCCATGGCTTCATGAATCCCGATCCGGGGTTTTTTGCCGTTCAGCAGCACATTTGAATACTCGAGCATCTGAAGATAGTCTCCGCCGCCGTGGCCGGTCTCCGCTTGTTCTTTTGTTATATTCCGCCATGTCTCCGGCAGATACTTATCCGCCAAGGAATCGAGGCTTGTCCACTCCGGTTCTTCCGACAGTTTTCGCAGCCAGATTTTATCCTGCTCTCCGGGACCGAGTCTTGTGGATTCGAAAACCCCATCGGTGCCTTGAAGCTGATACGAGTTCATGCTGTGAGGTCTGTCGGATATCATATCGACCCGTATTTTGATGAGTCTGTTTTTTGCGGTTTTACACAGCATGACGCAGGAGTCTTCATTCTCATAATGATAACCCCGCGGATCTTTATAATGATGACCGGAACCCGCGCAACTTACCGATACAACTCGATCGCCGGGCATCCACTGCAATATTGGACCGAGGCTGTGGGTTCCGTAGGTAATGCCGTTTATTCCAGTCTGCCACTTTCTTCGCCATGTTGTCTTTTCGTTGAGTTCCTTCAACTCGTGGATGTACTCTCCTTCGGCGTAATACACTTCTCCGAAAGCACCGGCGCGCACAATTTCACTCACCAGCATCATCGGTCTGGTATAGATGTAATTTTCGGCCATGATGTACCGGCTCTTGGACGCCGCGCAAGCGGAAACGAGCGCTTTACATTCATCGAAGGATATACCCGCCGGCACCTCGGAGATAACATGGATTCCTCGCTCCAATGCTTCTATTGCCTGGGGCACATGGAGGGGCATAGGTGTCCCGATAAAAACCGCTTCGATACCCGATTGCTCCAGCATTTCTGAATAATCGGTATGTTTGGTTTTTGCGCCGAGGTCAGCCATCGCCTGCGGCAGGTCGGCTTCCTTTATGTCGCATACCGCGCTAATCGTCATGGTTTCGGTAAAGTCGAGCACCCTTTTAAGGCTTCCTCCACGACCGCACGCGCCGGCCACACCCATTTTTAACTGCTTATCTGCTCTCGCCATTCCAATCCTCCAGCAATTCGGATACTATCCTCGACATGAAAATAGACACCAATACTACACTTCTTTTCATTGGAGACTCAATTACAGACACAGGCCGGGTACACCCCGTAGGAGAACGCGACGGGCTGGGTGACGGTTATGTGAGCATCACCGACGGACTTCTCGGCGCACATTATCCTGAACGCAAAATTAGGGTTCTCAATACCGGGATCAGCGGAAACAGGATAACCGACCTGAAGGAGCGCTGGAGCCGGGATGTTTTGGCGCTGAAGCCGGATTGGCTTTCTATCATGATTGGAATTAATGACGTCTGGCGTCAATTCGACAATCCTCTCATGTCGGCACAGGTTGAAATCGAGATGTTTGAATCGGTGTACATCGAATTGATCGAGCAGACTCTTCCAAGCCTCAAAGGGCTGATCCTTCTCACTCCCTACTTCATCGAGCCGAATAGGGAAGACGACATGCGCGTACAGATGGATGCATACGGAATGGTCGTTAGAGGATTGGCGGCAAAGTACGGCGCTTTGTTTGGTGACACTCAGGCTGCTTTCGATCGGTATCTCGAATACAACCCAACCCAGACATTATGCGGCGACAGAGTCCATCCGAACAGAAAAGGCCACTCAATCATAACATCGAGTTTTCTCAATGCCGTTGGATTTGAATGGAGCAATGATCTCTAGGCCAGATGGATAGCGAAAGCCACTGTAAAGGTCATGCTTCCCCCAATAACAGCCAGATGCCAGATGATGTGAGAGAAAGGTAGTTTTCGCCACATAAAGAAGATGAATCCCAGGGTAAACCACGCGCCGGCCGATAGAATCCAGATTACGAATCGCATCGATGTTGCCAGTATCAGGGGTCTGAGCACTATGAGAACAAGCCAGCCCATGACGAGGAACATCAAATTTGCAATCAGTCGGAGCCGGTTAAAGAACACGATTCGTAAAACGATTCCCACAGCCGCGAGCCCCCACATGATCCCGAATACTGTCCAGCCCCAGTTCCCTCGTAATGCAATCAGACATACCGGGGTGTAGGTACCGGCTATCAGGATGTAGATCGAACTGAAGTCTAGAAATGAGAGCTTGCGTCTGATCGGAGGTCTGGCCGAAAAACCATGGGTCAGGGCCGATGCAAGGAACGTCAGGATCTGGCTTACGCTGAAGATAGAGAATCCCACGTACTTCCATACACTTGGATCTCGTCCGGAGAGCAATAGGAGCACGATTAGGCAGGCTATCGAGAGACCCGCGCCAACTGCATGGGTGATGCTGTTCAGTATTTCCTCGGTAGCTCCCCCACTGTCGGTTCGTATTTGTGACGGCAGCAATTCGTCAGGTAGGTCGGCGTGGTTGCCCATATGTTAATGATATGCTTTAGCGGACAAGTTGCAATGTCGAACTGAACCTTTGCTTTGGTCAGATAGTAAATCTTCCGTCAAAATCATTTCGGTCTACTTCGGGTTCGAGGGGAAAACCCACAGGTCTGCTATCTCTGGTCGACCTGTATATCGCGGTAAATATCTCAACGGTAATTCTGCCGTCCTGACCCGTAACCAAGGGTTCTCGATCGTGAATAACCGCTTCCAGAAAATCGGCGATCTGGAGCTGATGGTATCGTTCCATCGGATCTGTTGATTCGAAAACCGCCGCATCTTCGGCGTTCCATGCGTCCATCAGTTCCGCCTCGGCCGGCACCGTCCATAAGTCGAGGCGAGGAGGTTCCTCAATCGAGCTCATACCCGCGATAAACATAGCTCCGCCGTCGGTCTGAACTCCTATCGACCCCCCATTCTCGCCATGTACATGTACGTTGCAGTAGAGAGCTGGATTTTGGGAATTGCTCACGCAGATATTCCCGATCGCTCCGCTCTTGAACTTCAGTATTGCGACGGCTGTGTCTTCCACTTCGATATATGGGTGGTTTTGGTTGCTCCGGTAACCGGTTAGTTCTGCTATTGGTCCAAGAAACCATTGGAGAAGATCCATCTGGTGGGGTGCTTGATTTACCAGGACTCCGCCGCCTTCGCCTTTCCAGGTACCCCGCCAGCTGTCGCTTTCGTAATAGGGCTGATCACGCCATCCGAGCATGGTAACCGTTCCCATTATTGGTTTACCGATGCGGCCGTTTTCAATCGCCTTCTTCACCCTTTGCACGGGCTCATAAAACCGCCGCTGACATACCGTGCCTACTTTGACATGCGATTCCGCGGCCGCGGATAGGATAGCGTCGCAATCTTCCAGCGACGACGCCAACGGCTTTTCGATGAGTACATGTACTCCCGCGGCCGCGGCTTTTACCGCCGGATTTTTATGCAGCGGGTGAGGAGTGCATATCGTCACCGCTTCGAGACCGGATTTTTCGATCATTTCTTCGACATCCGTATACGCGGCGACACCATACTGTCCGGCAAACGCCGCGGTCCGCTCCTGATTGGTGCCGCACACCGCGGTAAAATCCGAACTCTCGAGCCGGCTGAGTGCTTTCGCGTGCAGGTGGCCGACCTTTCCGCACCCGATAATGCCGGTTATTATCTTTTTCATGGAACACCCTTCTTTACTCAGCCGTACGCCTGAAACGTATCGGCGTCCGGCTTGAGCAGGTAGACAACATCTTTTCGTTCGACGGCGATCCCGACTCTGCGGCTCAGATCGGGATCGCTTTTTAGATGGGATAGGAGCTCGCGGGTGGGATTGATGGCGATCGGATTGCCGACCCGGTGAAACATTGAGAGATCTCCGTTTGTATCCCCGTAAGCGTAGCTTGCACTCAAATCAATATTGTATTCTATCACAAGCCGGGTAAGAGCTTCATCCTTGCTGTCGGAATCCCACATCTTTTCCACTTCACCGGTGTATCTACCTTCATCATCGAGGAGATAGCGGGAACCCACGCTGTCGGTCGCGCCATATCGCTCGGCCATCCTGTGAACAAGATAGTCCGGGCTTCCGGATATAAAGAAGACCGCGTGGTTCATTTCCTCGTGCCACTCGATGCGGTTGCGGGTGTACATGTATACTTTGTCTCCGATCAGATCTATTACCTGATCGGAGATGAAATCCATTTTGCTTTTCTCGAGACCCTTGAGTGACTCCACGTAAATGTCCGCGAGCTCGAGCATGTAGTCGTCGTAGTTTCCCCGCCGCTTCTGCCAGTTCTCGTATGTCTGTTTCACGTTACTGTGCCAGAGAGCTTCATCGAGCACTTCGTATTTGAGAAGTTTCTTGAAGTGCTCGATCATGAGAGAGTCGCGGTACAGCGTGCCGTCTATATCAAAGAAGGCGCCGGGTTTAGGGGCGCCCGGCATAGGGGCGCCCGGCATAGGGGCGCCCGGCATAGGGGCGCC
>JABGPX010000660.1:0-1611 GCA_018644745.1 Spirochaetales bacterium | reverse complement strand
GGCGCCCGGCATAGGGGCGCCCGGCATAGGGGCGCCCGGCATAGGGGCGCCCGGCGCCGCGGGCTTATTCGCCATAGGGTACCCAGATGTTTTTTATCTCCGTTGCTTTTCTCAGGAATTCATCGCCTTCGCCGTGCTTAGGGTTCATCCAGTTGCGGTATTTGCCGAAGTTGAGCCAGGTGCGCTTCATATTTTCCGCGGAGGTATGCTCTATCTGCTTACAGGTGTCGTTATCGCCCCAGTACCAGATACCATCCACCGCATCATGCTTTGCGAGGACATCTATCAGCTCGTTTTTGCCGCCGGTGACGATATTTACCACCCCGCCGGGAAGGTCCGAGGTGTCGAAAACCTGATACAGATCGGTTGCTGCGAGAGGATGTTTTTCTGATGGTACGGCCACAACGGTGTTTCCCATTGTAACCGCAGGCATCACCGTGGAGACGAAACCGAGGAGAGGATATTCATCCGGACACCCGATCCCTAGAATGCCGAGAGGTTCCGGCATTGCCAGTGTTACATTTTTGTATGGGGTTTGGTGGACCCGGCCGTCGTATTTATCCGCCATGGCGGCATAGAGGTAGAGTCGTTCGATCGAGAGTGCGACTTCCTGCGCGGCGGTTTTACGGTCGGTACCTGTCATGCTGATGATTCTTTGCGTGAACTCATCTGTCCGTTGAATCAGATTCTCAGCAATATAGTAGAGTATCTGGGCTTTCAGGTGAGCAGTGGTACCAGCCCATCCGGCGGCCTTTATTGCGGCTTCCACGGCGTTACGAATATCCTTTCGGTTTCCTTCGCCGACTTCACCGAGGCGGATTCCTTTCGGATCGGTGACGACAATGCTGTACCCGCTGTCGGGCCGGGACTGTTTGCCTCCGATATACAGCTTTGGTGTTCTATCAATTTCAGATGCCAGCGCCGGGCTCTTTGCCGCCGTGCCCGCCGGCAACGCGAATGGCTTGGCTGTGAACTCGGATTCCCACGAGGGCTTTATAAAATCCCACAGGCCTTCCATGCCGCCTTCCCGGCCGAAACCGGATTCCCGGTATCCGCCGAAACCGCTGGCCGCGTCGAACATGTTGGTGCAGTTCACCCATACCGAACCGGCTTTGAGCTTCGGTGCGATATCGAGGGCAAGGTTAATATTTTCGGTCCAGACGCTCGCGGCAAGGCCGTAACGGGTGTTGTTCGCCAGTTTTACGGCTTCTGCGGGTGTCCGGAAACTCAGGGCGGTAAGAACCGGACCGAAGATCTCCTCGATTACCACGGTAGAGGCCGGGTGGACATCGGTGAAAAGGGTGGGTCGGCAGTAGAACCCTTCTTTCGGAGCCGCTATGTCCGGCTGCCAGCATGTCCCGCCTTCTTCTTTTCCTATCTTTATATAGCGCTCTATGGTTTCGAGCTGCTTTTTGTCTACGATCGCGCCAATGTCTATAGCCTTGTCTAGAGGATCGCCGACTCTGAGTTTCGCCATTCTGCGCTTCAGCTTTTCAATAAAAGGTTTTTCGATACTTTCCTGAACAAGCAGTCGGCTTCCGGCGCAGCACACCTGACCCTGGTTGAACCAGATTGCATCGACAATTCCTTCTATGGCCGAGTCGATGTCCG
>JABGPX010000820.1 GCA_018644745.1 Spirochaetales bacterium | reverse complement strand
CTCCCGACAAACTTTGAACTTCCAAGCCATTTCCGGGCATTCTTGATCAAGTCGGCATGGGCCTGAACCATGGCAGGCATCTTCGGCTCCTCGCGCAAGCGTGCCAGGTCTTTTTCGCTTGCGAATAATCTTGGGTGTTTCGATGTGGTCGGCACGTCGTGCTCCATTTTTCGGTCAGGGTTTTATGTTTTGATTACAATCTTGACAGCGTACGTTGTCAAGACAGAAAAATCCATAGCGCTAAGATGCTATTGTACATATTGCTCAGTAAGAGCGTCCTTCTCACAGGGTAATATTCTGCACCATCTGTATATTCTCAATCTGTTTTATTGCTTTTTAGGATATTCTAGTATATTATAAATATAATGATCGATATGATCGATATGATCATGGTGCTGAAGGAGATCTATATGAATATTTCTGCGGTGAAAGCCAGAAAAATTTTTGGAGAATTACTAAATAGAGTTATGCTAACAGATGAAGAAATTACAATAGAAAGATCAGGAAAAGAAGTAGCTAAATTAGTAAAGGTTAGAACAAAATCTAAAAGTGATGAAAAACAAGGAAAACTTGATTTTAGAAAAAGCAGAGGTCTAGGAAAAGAAATATGGATAGATATTAATGTAGAAAAGTATATTGCAGAAGAAAGATCGGAATGGAGTTAAATTTAAACTCAAATTCTACAATATTCTTTGATACTGCCCCATTTATCTATTATTTTGAGGATAATCGCGATTACGTGCGGTTAATTGATCAGCTATTATCTTCAATATTCGAAAATAATAGTTCCTTTGTAACTTCTTATATCACTTATATAGAACTGATAACAAAACCTAAACAGCTTGGAAGAAATGACATAGTTGCAAAATACAGAGATTACTTTACTAATTCAGATAATTTAAGCATTTATCCTCTTAATTTAATGGTCTCAGAAAAGGTGGCTGAAATTAAGGCCAATTACAACTTCAAAACCCCTGATGCAATTCAAATAGCAACTGCAATAATATGCGGTGCAGATTATATAATAACAAATGACAAATCCTGGAAGAAAATCACGGAAGCTTCTGTATTGATTCTTAGTGAACTGTAACAGAAAATCCATTATTAACTATTCACGGACAAGAGAATGCTCCTGATGATGTTTAAGCTACTCCGGGAAGCTATAGAGCTCTTCTTTCAATGCCTCCATTTCTGGAACTTCAATCGTGTAAATCTTCCGCTGATGACAAGAGATACCCGATCCGCCCGTTCGCTTTGGTAGCAGAGATGCCGCTGTTTCCGATAGACGACGTGCTTTCCGTTTCGCACAAGGGATGACAAATCTCCATCAGATACATTAGAGAATTGCCGCATTGCTTTGAGAGTAGAAACAAGAAAGCCGGTACTCCGATTCACCATGAGTTTAAGATTCCTGTGTACGGCTCCAGCATTATATATGGATAGACAATTGACATACGGTTCTCGGGTTTCGCCGCATCACAAATTCTCCGGGGCCGTGGAAGATTCGGAATATGTTGGAAGATATGATGCTCTATATCCAAATGACCCAGCAACTCGCCATGGGTACGGGGCGTCAAAACTGATTATGGTTCCCCCGCCAGCTTGGACGTGCTGACAATATCACCGGCCTTAAGAACGCCGACCTCATACGCTGACAGACATCCTTCTCCAACGCTCAGTTTCAGATGCCCTTTTTCCTGTAGAAAGTTTTTCATTAGCTTTTCTCCTGATAGAAATGATGCTTATACTATCGCCTTATATTCTATATGCGGTATGTGATTCCTTTATGTGATTCACTTCACACAGGTAAATTTCTATTTATGTTAAGGAATTACAAAATCGATCTGAGTGCGGTTGTGAGGACCTCCCCATAGTCCAACCAAGCACGGGTCTGCCCTCACATCGCTAGCTCCCACGCACTACTACAGCATGGCCGAAACCTCTTGGTTTTTCGGCAAAACGATCTGCGCTACTGATTCAATTTCACCGGATCCGGTATTAATAATTCTACCGAAGACAACCACACTTGCCGGCATTTCGATAAGCGATCCTGTAAGGATGTATTTCGCTGAAAGCAGATTGCCAACCTGTATCGCGGTGTCGGTATCGGTGAGTGAGGAGAGAGATAACTTCTGTTCACTTATAACCGAATCTAATCTGGATCTCTCTACAACTTTGAGTGAATCATATTTAGACATTTCCAGCACAGCTAACTCATTGAGGAAATCCAGCATCGGGCAACCTCCACCGTCCTTCTCCGTAAAACCGGATACCGCGATAACCCCGGGTTCTTTTCCGGACATGCTTAAGCTCATCTCCCGAAACAGTAAAGCGACATGACTATCAAGCGACCTTCCGCCGCTTACGGCGTCGACTCCTTTTGAAGCGGAATAATCCGCAACGGCGTTTTCCTCCAAACGCATTTCTTTACCCAGAATATTAATATATTTATCCAGAATAGAAATTTCATCATCAAAACCCATGTCATCCAATCTGAGCCTGGCATTCTCCAATTCGTTTTTCATCGAAACGGTAAGATCGAGTGCCTTCCCCATGCTCATTCTCATCGAATCTTCAAGAGAACTTATTTCGGGGCTGGTGATATTCTCATAGACGACCCTCTCGGCTTCAGGCGTTTCATTCCAAATTTTCTCGCGTTGAGTATTCACAGAATCAATGCTGCCTTTACATGAGTAGTACAATTCACCAATCAAGCGCATTTTCTCGGCAAAGTGAAGCATTGTGCCCGAACGCAATACCATGGCGTCCGAGAATCCGGAAACCGGCGTACTTTCTGGAGTAAACTCCCGTTTTATCTCTAGAGGTCCAACGGTATGAGCGGATCCCGAAAGAGATTCATAGGAAAGCGAAAACCGTCCAATAACAGAAGTACCCGCACGCTGGCCTGCGGGAGTGGCTATCCGCACGAGAATCGTCTCATAGTCGCGGTGATGCAGAGTCGGAAGAGTATATCGAGCAGAATTGTCATCTATCTGATTGTTATAACCCCAGGTCTCCAATACACGGTATCCGGGCGGTAATTCCAGATTCATCTGCAGATTTCGAAGCGCCGGCACTACCATTCTATCGAGCTCTGAACCAAAAATTTCTTCCATTTCTTCTCGATCTGATATAAACCGCGAGCTTCCGCCACCGCTCTTTGCCAGAGCTACCATGAGATCGAGATCAAATCCGGTGCCGACACCAATCGTCGATACGTTAATGCCGATGTGTTTATACTGCTCCGCCATTTGAAGTATCCCGCGGGATTCTCCCATGCCGTCAGTTAAGAAAAGCACCCGGTTCGTATAATCGTCTCGAAAGTTGGAAAGTACCTGCTGATAGCCTAGTTCAAGCCCGGCGGAAAGATTGGTACCTCCATCCGGTATTATTCCGAGCACCTCAGACTTGAAATCAGCCCTTTTTCCTGCCGAATCCATGCGGGTACTCGGATATATGACTCTAGCCGCGGAATCGAAAACCACGAGGGAAACAAAGTCCTGGTCTCTCACCTGTGCTATAAAGATTCGAAAAGCATCCTTTACCCAATCCATCTTGTTTGCACTGTTCATCGATCCGCTTTTATCGATCACAAAGGCCAGATTCATAGGCGGCAGTTCATCGAATTCCAATTCACCTGCCTGAATGCCTATTTGAATTAATTCTTCCTGTCCGGATGTTGAAAGCTGCCGGTTACCGGAATACAGAAAGATACCCACCTCGCCCCGGGGCATTGGATAATTGTAATCTACGCTGGCGATATAGGAATTCACATGAACTTCGTCAGCGGGTACAATTATGCCCTGCCCGGCCAGATAACTGCCTCGATTCGCCGAACCGGCGGCTTCAGAATCACCAGAGCTAAACACAAAACCGGCCGCGACTGTCAAAAACACAAGAGCTACAATATTTGTTTTCATAGCTTCCTCCTGAGTATATAGTTACAAGAGTCGTGCCAACTAAACCGCGACGGTAATCGCTTACGAGGCAAGGGTTTACCATGTTGCGAGATAAGCAACCCTAATCAACTAATGTCCGCTATCCCATTTAGCCTCCTTCCTGGTAGATGCCGTTGCCGAAAGTTGATATAGATGGGCCAAGGCGATGACAAAGATTATCCTTAATAAGTGGCGGGATACATGGAGAAAAATATGGAAACCATTTCTGCTCGGGACAGGAAGATTTTAAGGCAGCAGGCGGAGCTTCAGCGCGAGTACGCGGAGGCACCGATAAATGAGGCCATATTGAAAAAGTGGCACGCCCAGGCCGAGGGCCGTCACGAATCTCCACCCATCCGGCTGCTCTTCTCCAACTTCACTCACGAAGTTATCACCCCGCGCCTGCAATGCGAGGGCGAAGCTGCCAGGCAGATTGAAAGGATCCTGCTGAGTACACTGGTTGGTCGGGAGCTGTTTGATGACGATACCCCGATCCCTCCCACCTTTAACATGTGCTGGGACACCAGCGTACAACCGTTTGGAACCTCCCACGAAATTACAAGGGCTGAAGGACCGAATCCGCAGGGCTTCCATATCGATCCGGTAATCTACGATCTCGCAGCGGAAATCGATAAGCTGCGAGGCGGTTCCTTCGGCGTCGATCGCGAAGCAACGGCACATAGGCGAGAGACAGCGTCGGATATCCTTGGAGATATACTCCCCGTACACATGGTCATGGGCAGCCTGCCGGGATCACTCACAAATCCACTGGTTCACCTGACGGGGATGGAGGCGTACTACATCGCCATGTACGATTGCCCGGATTCCGTTCATGAGGCGATGGAGATGGCCACGCGGATTTACGAACAGTACTACGATTTTCTCGAGGAGGAAAAACTCCTGTTGCCGACCAACGGTTTCAGCCCACTGGTCCAGGAGTCCTTCGCCTTCACCAACGAGTTGCCTGATGATAGCGTTACGCGGACGGCCCAGTGCTGGGGTTATCTGGAATCCCAGGAAACCACAGCTGTGTCCGCCGAGACCTACGGCGAGTTTGTTTTCCCTTATCAGCAGCGCCTCGTCGATCGCTTCGGACTGCTCTCATATGGGTGCTGCGAGCGGGTGGATGATATCTGGCCTGACTACCTGTCGAAGTGGCCCAAACTGCGCAAGCTCTCGGTCTCCCCTTTCAATAACGAAAATCGTGTCGGCGAATACCTGCGCGGCAGCCGCATTGTCTACTACAGCAAACCGCGCGCCGAGTTCGTCACCTGTAACGGACCGATGGACGATGACGCGATCAATACCTATTTCAAGGGAGTCTGCGAAGCGGCAAGTGGCTGTCTCTTTGAGATCGCACAGCGCGAAGTCGGCACCATCCACGGCGACTTCGAGCGCGGGCGCCACTACGTGGAATTGGCAAGAGAGGCGGTCGACGCCTACTGGCGCCCGTAACCAAATCGGCGAGTTTTAGTATTCCGACAGAAATGGCGTACATTACCTGGGAACGGGCAGCTGGCGAATTTAATTGAGCAGGGTTATAAAGTATATATGAATGAAATTGACTTCCTGCGCCGCTACATCGACGAATCACAGCGGATTGTAGGCTTCACAGGAGCAGGAATAAGCACCGAATCGGGTATTCCCGACTATCGGAGCAAAGGCGGTATCTGGAATCAATTTCAACCGGTTTACTTCCAGGAGTTTCTCGACGATGAGGAAAAGCGGATTTTGTACTGGCAGCGTAAAATTGAATCGTGGCCGGCGATATCCACTGCCATGCCCGGTCCGGGGCAAAAGTTTTTTACAGATCTCTATAAAACCGGAAAGCTGTCGGGCCTTATCACGCAAAACGTGGACGGCCTCCACGAGAAAAGCGGCCTCCCGCAAAAGGTCATCGTCAACTTGCACGGCAACTCACTGGAGACCATTTGTCTTTCCTGCGGTTTAATAATTCCTTCCGCTACGGTATTCGCCACCCGGGATCTTCGCGAAGGGGCACCGAGGTGTCATGATTGCGGAGGTCTGCTCAAGCCGAATACTATCTCCTTTGGACAGAGCCTTCGCCAAAACGATTTGAAGCAGTCGGATGAGCTGGCCAGAAATTGCGACCTTATAATAGCCATGGGTTCGACGCTGATTGTGCATCCGGCTGCGGCGATTCCGCGCATCGCCAAGGAAAACGGCGCGAAACTGGTAATTATTACCCTGTCTGAAACTCCGCTCGACGCCGTCGCCGACCTGGTGATAAACCGGAAGATAGGGGAAGTGGTACAGACCCTCGGCGCGGGACCGGGGCCATTTTACCGGCGTTAGAATGAGTCTGAGTTTTTTTAATAAAAAGCTATTGACTATTTCGGGTACTTATCTCACCTTATAAGTAAGAATATCATGATATATGCACTTAAGAGGTAAAATTGTTTATAAGAGTAATTGATTTAAGAGCTATAACAGAGAGAAAGAGTGTTTTTCTTTTGGGACCAAGACAAACAGGAAAATCTTTTCTTCTGAAACATACGTTTCAGGATGTCATATATTATGATCTACTGAAAAATGATCTTTTTTTCCGGCTTTCTGCAAATCCCAGCTTGATAAGGGAAGAATTGATTGCATTGAAAGAAAAGAAACTGGTAATTATTGATGAGATTCAAAAACTGCCGGCTTTGTTAAATGAAGTTCATTACCTTATTGAGAACTATGAAATTAAATTTATCTTGACTGGAAGTTCAGCCCGTAAGCTTAAATATGGCTCTGCTAACCTTTTGGGTGGACGAGCTCTGACCAGACATCTTTTCCCACTGACTAGTGCAGAGATACCAGACTATAAATTAGAACGGATTATTAATTATGGATCTCTTCCGGCTTTCTACACTTCTCCCGATCCATACGAGGATCTGGAATCCTATGTCGGCACCTATTTAAAAGAGGAAATAGTAGCAGAAGGTGTAGTTCGTAAGCTGGAACACTTTACGAAATTTTTGCGATTGGCAGCACTTTGTGATACAGAAATGCTCAATTACTCAAATATTGCAAGTGATTTGGGAATGCCTGCAAAAACTATCAGAGAGTATTTTCTTATTCTGGAAGACACGCTTATAGGATCAATGCTTGAACCTTTTACGAGAACAGTAAAAAGGAAGGCCATTTCCACAGCAAAGTTTTACTTTTTTGATATAGGTGTATCAAATATACTGGCTGAACGATCATATATAAAACTTAAAACAGAACTTTTTGGAAAAGCTTTCGAACATTTTATTTTTCTTGAATTAACTGCCTATCTTCACTATTCGCGAAACAGAAGCAAATTAACTTTTTGGCGGTCAAAAGCCGGTCATGAAGTGGATTTTTTAATTGGAGATGATATAGCAATTGAAGTGAAAGGTTCAGATATGGTTTCCAACAAACATCTAAAGGGTTTGAAAGCTTTGGCAGAAGATATCAATTTACGACAAAAAATAGTTATATCCTTAGATCCTGTACTCAGGAAAATTAATGATATCACTATTTATCCATACAAAGAGTTTCTTTCCAAATTATGGAATAATAAAATAACATAACTGGCGCAATTGGTACTGCCATAGCAGTTCTTGCCACCATTCCATAAAAAAACCCGGGCGAACCGTTCTGCGGATCGCCCGGGGATGTTTAGCATGCGATGCCTATTCGGCCTCGTATTTCCTTACTTAAGGTTAGCGTCGTAGTAATCCTGGTACAAGCTCACGAATTTCTGAAATCCTTCGGCATTCATCTCGCTCAGGTATTCTTCCCACAGACCGTCAATGTCCGCAGGATTATCAGCGATGAGTATTTTGGCCCACAGCGGCTGACGCACTTCTGTGAACGCCGGTACCATCTC
>JABGPX010000514.1 GCA_018644745.1 Spirochaetales bacterium | reverse complement strand
CTGAGACGTTGCCGGGCTTCGTATTTGGAAAGATTCCTAATCAAGATCTGATGAAGTAATATCCCGGTAAAGGTATAGAATCCGCAAATGGCAAGGAGCGATCTGCACCCGTAACTGATCGATTCTCAGCATCAGATTCTTCTTTGATTCAGACGACAAGCCGGGCTCGATGATGTTATAGGGCGCTGACTGAGCGACCCTCAATGTGTTTGATACCGGACTTGCCGCAACTCTATCGCCGAACGAAAGCGAGATCGTTCCGCCTGCTGCGAGTTCTCATAGTTCCCGGACATATCCTGAATAAAAACAGGACAGGAGTCATTTGCTCTAGTGACCGGGGGAGGCCATATATGTGTTATGTCGCAGCACTATCTTTGTATCTTATATTATGAAATGATCGACACATCAATTTGATCAACAAGATTGTTTATTTCTACTTCTGTAATATACTCTTTAACTGCATCGCATATACCATTACTAGCTGATAGCGGCGCGAGCGCGTCTGTACTAAGCTGAAATTGTTTGGCAAAGCCAAATGTCAGTTCCAACATCATTTTTAGAATCCCATATACAGTTGAAAGGGAGCCTGGAAGTGTGTTTTCAAATTGATTCGGATCGAATACGTTTTCGAATTGCGTCGTAAGTTCGATTGATGATACGGCTTGGTAGTTAAATTGATTCCTCTTTTGAATTAGCCATACCGGATCACCATTCACTGGTGAGACGGCCGGAACAAGATGGGACGGAATAATCGGCCTTAGCGCAGATACAGCCGAGTAGAACAGGTCCCAGAATTGTTGGTGGGAACCTCTCCTTGTTGTCCCGGTACCCGGAGATCCATTAATACGACGATATCGGAGTCTTTGGTTTCCGGGACGAGAAGCATCTACATCTAGAACGTAATTCTTTAATATAGAGCAACCAAACATACCTAACAGAGCATGTGCACTATACCAACAGCCGTAATATGCAGTAACTAACGCCCAGGAAGCTGAGCTTGTCATTAGCAGGTCTACAAAACGCCTGTAATTTGATGCGCTTAAGAAAAGGTATCTCTCCGACTCCCTAAGAACACAATCCCGCAAATCTGCGAAATCCGCGGTTCCTTCGTTGAAGCTTCGATGAGAAGGACGAGATGTCCTCGTAAAGTGATCATTTACTGTTATCTGCTGGCTAGTCGGAGATTGGGTATATTCCCGCGAAAAATGCTCAGCGGCGTTTACGGAGAAGAGTTGCATTATCTGCTATCCTATTGACTGCCGGCGGATTTCGTCGTAAATAGCTTTAATTCCTGCGCTCCCTTGAGAAGCCCTTATTTTTTCTGCACCCAAGCTGGACGGGTCAATTTTAGAAATGTATCTAAAATAATCTGTATACCTGAGATCTGTTGGCTTTTTCCCTTCTTTATTGATGAGATCAGCTAGTAGACGAATCATTCCCCGTAGAACCCTAGCCTTGTAAAATGCCGAATCGCCAGAAATCCATCCATCCTGATCAAGCTCGCGTATTGCGGTGAAATACTGTAGGAAGACAGTGTATTGTTCATCAAATGATAGGCCATGCAATGGGCTTTTGGAGGTCAATAAGCGCTTAATCTCAGGAGCGAGCGAACCTTGTTTGAGACTGATTTCCGATTGCTCACCGGTTAGGTCAACACGCTGGAAAAGCGGTGACTCATCATTTGTAGCGAGTTGATAGATCATCTCAGCAGCGCCAACTGCCAACGGGTCATCTTCCGGGCGAACCAACCGAACCAAATCCCACCGCAAAGACGAAGGAACTCTTTTTTGATTATCATTGATTTCAATAAAGAGTCTAGCCATGTCAACTTCAGTCATATCAGTATGGATAATGCAAGCATATGTTGCCTCGAATGAAGCATAATGCTGCGCCCAGAGGCGGTGCTGACCATCAACAACCAAAAACTTCACATTGTTGGGTATTTCGACTAAACTATCTGAGCACTGGAAAACTGCAGTATCCGAAGCAAGCACTATAGCATTCGGAAAAGTTCTCCTTTGGTCTAGGACTGACATTGCGATTTGTTTTGCTCTTTCTTCCCGCACAATCCTTTGAAATCCGGAGAAAGGATCCTCGATGCGCCACGAAGGTGTCGTGTGCTTCAAAAGCCAATTTCCGGGTAGCGATACGCTGTATATTGGAGGTTTTTCCTGCAATACGAATCCCGGGGCTTCCCAAAACGCTTCTCCCATGAATTATCTCCTGATTCTTTGTTTGTTAATCGCTAGCGACTAATGATTACTAGCTCTTTGCAACTTTTCCTGTCGCTCGCATTTGCAGCTAGTAAGCTCTTGCGATCTACCGTTTTCACTTGAAAGCAACTAGAATACAAATTACGTATACTCTCATGATTAGCATTTGTAAGTACGACATGAACGCCTGTTCGCGCCGCATTTAAGAGCACGTTCTTTAAACGAATTTGGTCGTCCCAAGAAAACAATGTCTCATTATATTTCAAGAATCCATTGTTGCCGTGTTTCACTGTGTAGGGCGGATCGGCAAAAATGAGATCATTCGGTTTTGCAGACTCTATAGTCACCTCAAAATCTTGACAGATCAAATCGGCTTTCCTCAACAATCCTGAGATTCTAGCGAAATCATCGTGCTCAAACAGTACGGTATCTCTAGAGCCTTTCGGAACGTTGAATTGTCCCTTCTTGTTGACGCGGTAGAGCCCATTCCAACATGTTCGATTTAGGTATATCAATCGTGCAGCCCTCGCCGCGCCGTTAAGCGGCACTGATGATCTAATTTTATAATAATATTCGTCAGAATGCTTCTGCTGATGCTTCCGCAAGTGCTTGATTACCAATTCCCAATCATCGACAATTGCCTGGTAAGTGTCTATAAGCTCTTTGTTTGTGTCGGAAAGTGTTGCAGCGGCCGGTATTAAGGAAAAAAACACAGCGCCACTTCCAAGGAAAGGCTCAATGTATCTGTTATAGGATGTTGGCAATAAGTTTGAATATGTATCTACAAACCACCGTTTTCCTCCTGCCCATTTTAGGAACGGGCGTAACGATGTGGTTTGTATCTCGCCAATAGCACTCATCCAGACATTGTACCTTATTTCTAGTAGTTGACAACCACCAAAACATCGAAAGAATCCAAATTATAACGTGACAATAGTAATTGGACGTTAAACTGCGGCGACAATCGCGGTAGAACTGCCGGTTACCCGGCAGCCCCAGCACAGATCCCAGCGTGCGGTACTATCGCGCTGGGATCCTCATAAGCACTCGCTTCCGTATCAACAACAATACACAACTTTCTTGTCGTCCCTTGTTCGCTATTCCTGATAGTGAGGTTTGCACAGTCGTCCAGTCTTTCATATCTGGTCTGAGTTTCCTTTATCAGCTCCATGCTTACGCCAGCCCCTTCCCCATGTGATCGGCCCTACCGTCTCCGAGTACTATGAGCTGGTCTGACTCCCTGATCATCGTAGAGATCCCTTGCTTGCACTTCAGGCTCTCTACCTTCAATTCATGACGTATCAGATGATGGTGAATTCCTCACTCTCGTGAGTCCCAATGTCCATTAAGCGCCGGGTTGCGCCCATGTTTCGATACATCTAAAGGAACGATCAGTGTCTCCCAAGTTCCTGATGCTTCTCTCCCGACATGCCACGGCCTTGTGACCCCGCCAGCTCGAACCGCACCTCACCTTTTACGGCATGGTTCATTTCGGCTTCCGTTACGTTAACGACGACGCCAACTGAAAATGCTTTCTCGGGGCTGTCCATTACAGCGCTTTAGGAAGTACGGTCTTCCCTGCGGCCTATCGGATTCCCTGGGTACGCTTCATCTATGTCGTTCGGTTATTTTACCTCCTTACATACATGCAACACTCGGTATGGGTGGCTGGCTGGGCCTTAGCCAACAGAGACTTTCACTCATATAAGAAGCACCAAGCTTCGCTTGGCGCACTAGCGTCCGCCTCAGCTGCTTGGCGGCCGAACGATAGCGAGGCATCGGCACCTGTTCGTGCGCACCCACGAACCGTGCTAATAGCCAAGACTGCTGCAAGCGTTTGTTACACGGCTTCATGAATGCTCATTCAGGTCTCGGGCTTTCATGCTAATGAACTCTCCGTATTCTTCAATGGCCTTTTCGTCGACATCAACTGGTATTCCATCCAGATCGACGGCGTAGCTGAATCGGAGTTCTCGTTCAGCCACATTCCACGCCAGTTTGCGTACCTCTTGCCCTGATTCCTTGTAGCGTTGAAGGACCTTCTCGATTTCCTGAAGGGCGGAGGGAAGGATTTCCTTTATATCGTCATATTCTGGATTGGTGAACATTACTCGGGCTTCAACTGTCGTCTTCTCGTCATGGACTGTGACCAGAAAATCGATCACGAAAGTCCCATCTTCCTGACGACGCTTTTCGCATATAGCCGACAGCGACTTTTTCAATTTGTCCCAGATGTCCTGACCGAGCTTATTGAAAAAGCCTGACGCTACCGCTCCGGCCACAAATCCAAAGCCGAGTGTCAGCCAACTCATTGGTTCAAGAGCTTTCTTGCCCTCAGTAATTGGCATTAACTCGGAATCAAGTTGTCTTTGAACATCCATTACGAGCTCTTGGTAGTCTTCAGTGTCGTATGTCCTGTCAAATGCCACCTGAGCTTTTCCGATGGGAGTATCATGAGTGACCAAGGATTTGGTTGGAGATGCTTTTTTGCTGCTCAACGCTGAATCAAAAAGTTCAAGATCGGCCATTACATAGGTGTGACCTTCGTTGTCAAGGTGAAGTCTCGCATTCTCAACACGGCCGATTGGCGGAAACCGGTAATCATGCTCGAAATATGAAGGCAAGATGCCGGCATTAATCTGTTGAACCATCGAGCGAAGCGCTTCTGGAGATACAATTTCGTTATGACGGTCGAGATGATCCGAGGCAACTACAATCTTATATATCGACATTGACGCCGCGCCTCCGTTTGCAGAGTATCTCGGTACTGAAGGAAGTCTACACTGATCGATTGGGTGATCCAAGCACAGCCCAGGACTAGATGTTAATCAATAATCGGTTTTGTCGCGCTATAGAAGCCGTGTAACATATCTTTTACACAGTTCTGTCGATAAACCAGCTTTTTGAGATATTATACTTTGGAGGCAGGGCTAACGCAATCCTTGCCCTTTAGCAGTCGAGCAAGAAGGGCTCTGAGCACACCTGGAGAGGCCTATCGGCTCAGCGGCTTGGCGATATCTGCAGGCAGGATGCACGTGGAATTTTCGGTTCAAAGCTGGCTGTTTCGAGTTGAAGAAATCAGCAAGAACTGGCGCTTTTTTGATCGTGTGAGTTCAGGAGAGTACCAAATGAGTATAGTCAGAATCATAAGTTGGGCTATATGAGTATCAGTAAGCGGATTGTTGCCTGTGAATATTCAGGTCGGCTGTCCATTCTGGTACGGATTTCGAGAGTCATCCGGGCAATACGATAGATCTGTATTGTTCGAGATCCCTTTGGAGGGTTTGGTAAAGCCGAACCATGGCAAGGGTATCGAGTCTGCAGTATGCAAGAAGCGATGTGGCGAGCTCTAGACGTTTGGACTGATCGTCGGTGGTGATTAGTTCGAGCCAGGCGAGCTGCACCTCGTCGCCCCCGTGAACGTCGAGGTTGGTGTATGAGAGTTCGGGGACGAGGACCGGGAGGACGTCCTTGATGGAGTTCGAGCCAAGGAAGCCTGGGTGAAAGTAGTAGTCGCGGAATATCGGAAGGAGATCGAAGAAACGATCTCGTAGACGATATAGAGAGTGGCGGAGGGATGGGATGCGCCAAGCAAGGTTACCGATCACGCGGATTTCGAAGCTCGCGTTGTATGCGATGATCGTTCCGGTAGGATCAATGGTATCGAGGAGTGCTTTGGCGAGAGGTTCACGAGGGTCGGACGCGTCCCTGTGAAGGTACTCGAAATTATCAAGGTTGCCGTTTTCGTGGAGGATGTGAAGGCTGAACTGGAAGGGGTACTGGTTGAAAGGGCGGAGTCCCGGTAATCGAGGGATGGCTTCCATCTGGGTCTCGAAATCCAGGAAGTGTAGTGGATACTGGAGTGTGGCGAGCTGGTCGCAGATTGCTGGCCACAGGATCTGGGGCTTGTTGTTCTTGAAGACATCGACGTGGCGTCGTTGGTTCTCGGAAAGCTTGAAGTCATCGGCGATTTCGTGGATTGATGTGATGCCTTGCGAGACCAGCTGGTCGATCTTCTTTGCGCTGATCCGGGGGATGCAGAAAATCGATGGTTCGGCTACGTGTTGCCAGCAGTGGGCTTTAAACAGACATGTATAGGGTGAGTCACAGTGTTTTCCTATCGGGATGTCCGGGGTCTCTGAGTCTGCGATGATCTGGTTGAAAGTAGCGACCTGATCCGGGATGGTTGGAAGGAGATTAGCGACTTGAGGCGTGACGTCGTCGAGGATGAAGAGATTGCTGAGATCGGGAAACTCGCAATCGCGGCACAAGTGCATGATGTAGCATTTGTTGATGGTGAGGCCTGCTCCTTCGGTGACGTAGCGCTGCACCGCAGCATCGATGATATGTGTGTCGGAGACTGTCAGGACCGATTTGACTTCGATGAGATCCCAGGTGTCGCCGTTTGGTCGGAGAACGTCGATACGTATGAAGACATTATCGTAAAGGAAGGCAGGCTCGAAGAAGGCATTCTTGCCCGATGCTACCGCCTCCTTTGTGGTGTCGAGAGCTTTCTGCTTTTCGTAATACTCGGCGTCAATAAGAATGCCATTGGGGAATTGTTGTTGGGCCCGATGGCCCACCTCGTGTCCGGTATTAAAGATTCTCTGGGTGGCAGGTGGTGTTGGGGTAGCGAGATCGCGGTGGTGGACTTCGAGATAAAGTCGTTTTGCGCATTGGCGGCCTGCGAGGAAGCGGGATTTGCTTAAGGAAGGTCCGGTTTCGGGCATTTTTGTATCCATTGTAGCGAGACAGCCGCGCCTCGCCTATCGGGGCAACAGTGTCGAGTTGTCCTATTTAGATTCCTTCACGTAAAGTCTTTCCATTCCGCCGTCAAGGACGACACCCGGAATAAGTGTTCCTGATTCGGCGAGCTTTCGGAGTTCGGAACGGGAGAGGTCTTTCTTAACGATAACTGCGTCCGGGTAATGGGTTTCGCAGAAGTCGATTGCCTGCTCGGGGTTGATGATATCGACTTTTCTCGGGAGTGTTCGGAAACCGATCGTCGCGCCAAGGAGCTTGATGCTTTTCCGGCGATGGATGCTTTCGAGCTCCTGACGGAGGAACGGATCGAGGAACGATGAGAGCGTGTTGATGGTCTCGGTGTCTGGTTTGCTTGCTTCTTCGAGCCACTGGTCGATTCGGGCTTTGTAGGTTTTTGCAAGGTGCCCCCGTTCAGCTATCCGGGTTTGGGCTTGGAGGATTCTGCGAGCTGCCCAGGTTGCTTTTTCCTCGGTATCGACTACGAAGGTTTCGTCATGGGTTGTGAGTTCGTTGGTCGGGTGAAGGATGTCATCGATGGTCGCAGGTTCCTGAAGTATCGCTGTTTCGTTCATAGGGGTGCTCCTTTAGAAGATAAGTTCCTGGCTCGGTTCTGGTGTTGGGTCTTCGGTTTCCGCTGTATCGGGTTCGCCGATGACAGATTTCATATGGTTGAAGATCTCTGTGAGCCGTTCATCGGTTGGGTGGTTTTTCAGCTCCATGTTGATCCAGTCGACATGCGCCTTAGGAAAAACCTTGCCGTTTGAAGAGAGCATCTGTCGGATCGAGGCTTCCAGAGTATCGCGTGTGGCGGTTTGCCCGGTTGCGGTATCCGGTTTCGGGGATCGGGTTGGGA
>JABGPX010000815.1 GCA_018644745.1 Spirochaetales bacterium | reverse complement strand
ATCCCATGGGTTCGCGAAATGGCCGTAATCGGGAATCAATACCCCAATGCCAATCTGAATCTGATCTGGTGCCACCAGATTTCACCTTTCATGACTCAAGGGATGCTTAATGAGTGGATTGATCTTGTCCCAATGAACAAGATTATCGGCTTTGGTGGAGATAACGTGCAAGGACCTGAGAAAACCTATGGAGTATTGAAGATGACTCAGGAGAATATCGCAAGAGCTTTGGCAATACGCATCGAGCGTGGTGATATTACCGAATCTAGCGCTCTCGATATCTGCCGCGCGTGGCTTTATGATAATCCCAGGCGGATCTACCGGCTCGACGACCGATAAAGGCGGCGGACTATACCTGGCTCAGTATTGCCCTGGCAACCTGATCGATCTCTTCGATCTGTTTCTGTCTGCGTTTCTCCTGCGTAATTCTCCACGGTGCCTGCATAAAACCAAGCAGTCTGGATTTGTCTTCTATTGTATATCTCACAAATAGATCAAGCCACCCGCCGCGCGGCTTTGACACAGTATCACCGCTAGGCTAGACTGATTCTTATGCTAGAATCTGACAGTATGGATGCTAAATATACAGTTGTTCCCAAACGATTGGTCCAAACGGAAAGGGCGCCGGCATCGACATTGCTGCTGGATGACCAATCTTTGTTTATTGATTTTGGAAGTGCGGCTTTCGGCACATTGACCGTGCCGATTGAGGCGGATTCCCGGTCCGATTCACTCGTGGTTCATCTCGGAGAAAAGCTCAACACCGACGGACGTATCGACCGTGACCCTCCCGGCTCTATTCGCTATCGCCGGATAGCGCAGCAGCTCCGCGGGACGGGAGGGCCTATTCGAGTCGTGATTCCGCCTGATGAGCGAAATACCCGGGATGCAGCGATTCTGATGCCTGATTATATCGGCGAGGTATATCCGTTCAGGTATGCGGAAATTGAAGATGCCGCTCACATTGATGCCGCCGCGGCTCGTCAGATCTGTGTACATTATCCCTTTGATGATACAGCTTCTTCCTTTCACTCATCCGATGAAACTTTGAATGCGGTTTGGGACTTGTGCAAGTACAGCATTAAAGCCACATCTTTCTGCGGCGTGTACGTTGACGGCGATCGTGAACGCATTCCGTACGAGGCAGACGCGTATATCAATCAACTTTGCCACTACAGCGTCGACGACGAGTACGGTATGGCCCGCTATACTCACGAGTATCTTCTTCAGCATCCAACCTGGCCGACCGAGTGGCAGCTCCATTCGGTCATGATGGCCTGGCAGGATTACATGTACACCGGAGAAACCCAATCGCTTGAACTCTTCTACGACGATCTTTGCGTGAAGACCCTTGTCGAACTTGCCCGCGATGACGGGCTAATCAGTACGGAGTCTCCTCTGTGCAGCCGGGATTTCGAGGAACGGCTGCATTTTTATGGGCCGCGGTATGCATTTGATCATGGGCTGAGGGATCTTGTTGATTGGCCGCCGGGCTCATTTACGAACGGCGGCATCGGTGAAAGGGACAATCACGAAATGGTTCCGGTGAACACGGTAGTGAACTGCTTTCACTACCATGCGCTGGTTCTCATGTCGAGAATTGCAAATGTCTTCCAGCGGAAGGAAGATGAACGCCGGTTCAACAAGCAGGCGGATTTGGTGCGATCAGCGATCAACCGGCTTCTTTTTGATTTTCAGATAGGCGTGTATGTTGATGGCGAAGATTCTTCCCACGCGTCTCTGCACAGCAATATGGTTGTTCTCGCCTTTGGCGTGGTTCCGGATAACCGGCGGCGGACCGTCGTTGATTTTGTAAAATCTCGCGGTATGGCTTGCAGTGTTTACGCCGCCCAATATCTGCTTGAAGCTCTCTATGAGAATGATGAAGATGGCCACGCTCTGGATCTGATGACCGCGAAGCATGATCGAGGATGGTGGAATATGATACAGGCCGGCTCCACTGTGACATTGGAAGCCTGGGACTGGAAATATAAAAATAATCTCGATTGGAATCATGCCTGGGGAGCCGTTCCCGCGAACATCATTCCAAGGTATCTTATGGGTATCCGACCATTGAAGCCTGGATTCAGCAAAGTTCTTATTCAGCCCAGGCCCGGGCAATTGGAAAAAGGACGAGTGAAGTTCCCGACAATCCGGGGCGCGGTGCAGGTCGATTTTAAGAGTAAACCCGGCACCGCGTTTCTTCTGGAAGTCACAATTCCGGCCGGCATGACCGCCGCGATCGATCTCCCCTTTCCTGGAGGAGATGATTCACGGGTCCTAGTTGATGGAATCGCCCTTGATAGACGCATATCCGGCAGGTTTGCCCGGATTGATAATGTACAGGAAGGGTATCACACCTTCGAAAGGAAGAGTCAGACATGAAAATTGTGTCAGATTGGCACATCCATACGCGAAACTCCTGCGACGGCGCTTGTATGGAAATAGCCGATCTTGTCACCGAAGCTGCGGAACAAGGAGTCGTTGATTTCGGAATAACCGATCATGTCCATACGCCTCACAATTTCCCAGACATAAACGGGTCTCGGGAGGAGTATCTTTCTGTCGACCCTTCATCCCGGTTTCATTTCGGAGTTGAAGTAAGCTGCGTATCTCAATGGGAACTCGACGAGATAACCGCCGGTGGTCATGAAAATCCGGTGTATGGACTGCGGTCCGGAGGAAAAGCTGGCTGCGCCTTGGCCATCGGTCTGACCAAAAATAACATAATAGAATATGAGATTGAGTTCGTAGTTGGCGGAACCCATTGGCCCATGTATGTCTCTTTTGAGCGGGAATCTATTATCCGGGATTATCACCGGCAGAACATGTATCTGGCCGCAAACCGGCTCGTAGATGTTGTAGCGCATCCCTGGTGGTGGATGGGCCATTGGATGGATAACAACGGGAACTATCCGGGCGAGCCATGGCTTGATGACTTCAGTGTCATTCCGAAAACCATGCATCAGGAGTTCGCCGCTGCGGCTGTCGAACATGATACCGCCGTCGAAATTAACATCGCCGCAATGTTGCTGAATCACCGCTATCCTGAGGGTTTCGCGGATCAGTATATGGAATATCTGTGTGAGCTTCAGGAGCAGGGAGTGGTATTGAGTATTGGTTCGGATTGCCACACGGCTCATTATACAATCGATTTTGAGAAAGCCGGTCGGATGCTCGAGAATGCGGGAATCCGGGACGAGTTTTGGCGCATGGAGGTTAGAGGATGAAATACAATCGCGAGCTGGAGATCAAGTACACTACTGATATTCTTATTGCAGGCGGTGGCCCCGCTGGCGTCGCCGCTGCGATGGCGGCGGCCAGACAGGGCGTCACGGTTCGGCTCATCGAGGCACACAGCTGCCTCGGCGGCATGGGTACTGCAGGCATGGTTCCTGCCTTCATGCAGTTTACCGACGGTATAAATTTCCTGGCCGGTGGTATCGGGCAGGAAATACTCACCGCTCTACGCGATGCGGACGGAAGCGTCCCAGCGAATGGTATGGGTATACGAGCCGAGGTGCTGAAGCGGGTTTATGATGAGCTGCTCATGGATGCGGGGATCCCATTTTCCTTTCATACCCAGCTTGTAGATGTAATTGGAGAAAGGGGCGCAGTGTCACAGGTGATCTGTGCAGGCAAAACCGGTCTTTTCGCCATCCAGGCAAAGATGTTCATCGACTGCACTGGTGACGGTGACCTTGCCGCGTTCGCCGGCGCTACATCTGAGAAGGGTGATGCCGACGGCAACATGATGCCGGGCACGCTATGCAGCGTATGGTCCGGTATTGATTGGGATGCGGTTCGGAATTCCAAACTGGGCGCGGGAAACAGCCGGATAGAAGATGCCTTTAGAGACGGAGTTTTCACTCTTGAAGACCGGCATCTGCCCGGGATGTGGCGGGTAGGCGAAAAAGTAGGAGGAGGAAACATAGGCCATACCTTTGAGGTAGATGGTACTGATGAAGAATCTCTGACACGAGCATATATCTGGGGTAGAAAATCTTTACAGGAATATGAAAACTATTACAAGAACTATCTCAAGGGCTTTGAAGAGATGGAACTGGTCGGCACCGGATCTCTCGCGGGTATACGCGAGACAAGACGGGTAATAGGCGATTATATACTCGACATAGATGACTTTAGGAGCCTTGCGGTTTTTGATGACGAAATCGGACGTTATTCATATCCGGTTGATATTCATATAGCCAAACCTGATAAAGAAAGTTACGACAATTTTCATAAGGAGTTCACAACCATGCGCCTTGGAAAGGGAGAAAGTTATGGTATTCCTTATCGGATACTCACTCCAAAATCGCTGGCCAATGTGCTGGTCGCAGGGCGCTGCGTAAGTACCGACAGAAATATGCAGGCATCTATTCGCGTAATGCCCGGATGTTACATCACCGGTCAGGCCGCGGGAGTGGCGGCAGCGTTGGCGGTTCAGGCTGATACGGACACTCGCGGGATAGAAGTTCACGAACTCCAGAAGCGCCTTAAGGCCATGGGTGCTTTTCTTCCAAACTACCAGGATAGCTGACAGTGGCCAGTTTTCGCAATGCGATGGACTTTCTTCAGGTAATCACGGCGGATGTCCTCGAAGCATCCCGGGTGCCGCCGGGAGCGTCCGTCGCGGGATATGGTCCAAATACTACCGGTGGTACGCTTATCCGGCCCGGCGGCCGTGATTGCTACCCATCATTCTGGATCAGAGACTTCACCATGTCTCTTGAGTGCGGGCTCATTTCTCCCGAGGAGCTTGAACACGCGCTGCTTTTAACCGCCCGCTGCCAAGCGTCTGAGGATTGGAATACGCCGAGCGGCAGCCTGGTACCGCGGGGTGCAATTGCCGACCACATCACCTTCGACGGCAAACCGATATATTTTCCCGGGACATATGATTACGAGACTCAAGGCCAGCCCTGGGGATACTATCCGAGTTTGGATGATCATTTCTTTTTCATAGAGATGGCGTGGCGGCTGGTTTCGATAAGAGGACGCGAAACGGTCCTTGACGAAATAATTAATGGAAAAAGTTTGCTTGAGCGTCTGGATCAGGCATTTTCCGTCCCGACGGTTGCTGATGACGAGAGTGAACTCGTCTGGTGCGAAGAAAAAGATCGGGGAGTAGGATTTGGCTTTACCGATATTGTTGTTCATACCGGGCACCTGCTGTTCTGTTCCATTCTTAGATGGCAGGCAGCGGTCCGTCTGGCGGAACTACATGGACTGTCCGGGAAAGCCTCGTCTGTTGCGCGATACAGAAACATATCGGATACAATTTCTTCCAATCTGGCTACGGTGTTCGGCCGGGGCACAGCTCTCTTAAAGGCAAGTACCGGCAGAAGTGCTCAGCCTGATGTTTGGGCTTCAGCTTTTGCGGTATACTCGGGTGCCCTCTCCGGTGACGCCGCAATAAAAGTATCAATGGAACTCACACGATGCTTTTCGGCCGGGACGATTGCCTGGAATGGTAACATTCGCCATGTCCCAACGGATGGTGACTTCAGCGAGCAAACAGCATGGGAGAAAACCGTCGGCGGTTTCGGCATAAACACTTATCAGAATGGCGCCTATTGGAACACGCCGACCGGCTGGGTTTGCTACGCAATTGCCCAAGTCGATCCGGAGGCGGCGCGCGAGCTTGCCTGCGGCTATGTCGATGAGTTGCTTGCAGGAGATTTCCGGCAGGGCGAGAGGTACGGCTCTCCTTTTGAGTGCATTCATCCTGATGGCTATTTTCGGCAGAATCCAGTATACCTCACCAGTGTTACGTGCCCCTTGGCCGCCTTTATCCGGCTTGGTTGGATTGAGATCGAACAATAATAAGGAGATATGAATGAAGATTGATCGAATACATCAGGTCGCCGCGCATGCCCGTGACCTGGACGAATCAGTGAAGTTTTACCGAGATATCCTTGGTGCGGAGTGCCTGGCCGTGTATGATCGGCCAGGAATAGCTTTTTTTAATTTTTCGGGTGTACGCATTCTTCTCGAGAAAAACGGCCCCAAGGCATCCGTGTATTTCAAAGTAGATGATCTTGACGCGGTATGTGCGGAGCTGAAAGCAAAGTCAATCGAAATGACCGACGAGCCTCATCTCATTTTTCGTGACGATACCGGTACATTCGGCAAGCAAGGGCAAGAGGAATGGATGGCGTTTTTCAAGGATCCCTCCGGTGATACTCTCGCCTTTGCATCTAGGAAATAGTCGATTATGATGGAGAAATTATGAGCGAGCAGTACCAAGGGATGCATTTCGATACCGGCCATTGTCCACGAACGGTAATCAATGTCGGTATGTGGTCCTATCTTGCCGTGGCGGGTGGAGATTCTCCCGACCTTTATGTTTCGGGTCTTCGCGGGGGGGTTAAGTATTATCCCTTTGAAGAATTGGATGACCGAGGTATACCTCTGTACGGGGAAGGCAGATCTATCGCCGGTCTTGATGGGTGGTGTCTGAACGTAATTCCGCTTCCCAGCGATAGCGACGGCCTCACAACGCTGCTCCTGCACAGCGGAGGCAAGTACTGCTTTGTCGAGAGTGGAAGCTCCCCCCGTGTCGTTGGTGAAATCCACGAAACTCACATGAATGGCTATCTTGACTTGCACCATTACGGGCGTAATGTCTCAACGGCCTCGCTTTTTCGGAGGGCGGAGACACTCGAACTTATTGTAACCGTGGCGGATATGTCGGAGTATTATCCCGGCGAGAGAGGCGTCTATGGCGGCCGGGCGATCGGGATCGATCAGACCGGCCGCAATATCGGCTATTCAGACGACGGCAGCTGGCTTGGCGGTCGCGGGAAAGCGGAATTATTCCTGTTTGTCGTGGGTGACTATTACGGAGCTCCGGATCTTCGATTCCAGGGCCGAATGACGGCAGAGGGCAAACCCCTCGAGATTCTCGATCGCAGCGGAAGCAATGCAGTTGCGGATTTTGACGGGGATGGAAACCTGGAGATGGTGCTTCTGAATGCTTGGAAGCTCGAAGGCTACCGGCTCGCTTCTGAACCGGGAGACACGGACCTGACACCTCTTGGTATCGTCCAGGAACCGTCCGGCAATTTCAATATGGACATCCAATTTCCTTCACCTACGCCTATACTTCTGCCGGAAAAAACAAAACCGGACTTGATAATGGGATCATTCAGCGGCGAAGTTTTCTTCTCTCCAAATAAAAGTTCACATGCAGGCGAACTGGTATTCGAGCGGCAGAAGCGAGTCATGTGCCGGGACACCATTTTTCGTCTCGGCGGTTTTGCGGTTCCGGCCTTCGGTGATTTAACCGGCAACGGCAGGCAGGATCTGGTTGTAGGCGTGGAAGACGGCGAAATTTACTATATCGAGAATAAGGGGACAGCCGTAGAACCCTCGTGGGCGGCTCCGGAACTGATCGAGGCAGATGGAGAACCTATTAGGATAACTGCCGGATATGGCGGCGACATTCAGGGTCCGGATGAACGTCTTCACGGGTATGCCTGCCCGGTCTTATCAGATTGGACCGGGAGCGGAACTCTTGATCTTATTGTGGGAAACATAACGGGATATTATTATCTGTATTCTAATGAAGGATCTCCCAGTATGCCGCTTTTTTCAGCACCGCGTATTTTCCAGGTAAGCGGCAGGGACTATCGCGGGGAGTGGCGAGTAAGGCCGGCCGTGGCCGATTTGGATGGTGATGGCGCAAAGGAACTCATTTTCCTTGATACCCAGGGGCTGATTGCCCGATTTCCGAAATCCTCGGAAAGTGATACCTCAATTGAGCGAGGGATTCGCCTTGTAGACAATCTTGGCCGCTGGATACGACTAGACGGTACTTCCGGATCCCAGGGCCGGGTAAAGCTCTG
>JABGPX010000586.1 GCA_018644745.1 Spirochaetales bacterium | reverse complement strand
TACGACGGCACCGAATGGACCCCCGTTCCCGGTCTACCATCAAGCCTCTACGCTGATCTCTATGATATCTGGGGATCGCCATCCGCGGGCGTGTTCGCCGTTGGAGTAGCCGGAATTATTCTCCACTATGATGAGGCAACTGATTGGGAAATCATGACGACACCTGTTGACGTTGGGTTGGAGAGTATTTGCGGCAGCGCCACGGGTATCGACGTCTACGTCTTCGGCGAAAATGGAACGATACTTCATTATGGGAATTAACAGACCTCATGACGCATTTCATACATTTGAAATAGCCGCCCGCATGAATGAAGCAATGTGTAAGATGGCCTCCCGGCTCTCGGGTAGCTCACGGATCTGAAAAACATGGACCTGGCCTGGCCAGACTTCGAGCTTTACTTCGACTCCGTCGGCCCGGGCCTTGTCCGCTACGCGAACGCTGTCATCGCGGATCACCTCGTATTCGCCGACTTGAATGCATTAAAAGCTCATTCTCCGACTGGCTTTGGATAGAATCACTGGATAGTGTCAGATCGGCGAAGGCCGACATCGGGATTCCCCCGATGGGCAGCTGTTTACGGCGGTCTCGCAGCGCGATCAGTGTTGCCAGGGTCAAACCGCCTCCGGCGGAGTCGCAGGCGATAAAGGTTGCCGTGGCGGGCGACGGGCCGTACGGCCCAGATACGACCATCCATTCGTGGGCGGCGATGCAATCTTCAAGGCCGGCAGGAAACGCGTGTTCCGGCGCCAACCGGTAATCAGGTAGAAGGACGGCACACTGTGCGGCTGTTGAGATCCGCGCTGCCAGAGAAAGATAGGCCGCACCGGAACCGGAAACATAACCGCCGCCGTGCAGGTACAGGAGCCGAAGATCAGGGTCGGCGCCGGGAGCCACAACCCACTCACAAGGCATGTCGTTTATCTGAGAGCGCATGCATTTGACATCATTGCTGGCGGGCTCTTGGCGCGCCGCCATTCCTTGACGTAATCCGTCAAGGTTGAACTCGTTACCCACGGCTCCGAACTGAGCATTACGGCGACCTTCCTGCCAATAATTTTGACTTTCCCGTGAGGGCATCAAATGGTTCTCCTCCATACACGCACCGTTGAGGCGCGCGGGTACCGCGTAGCCTCCGACGGGTTGCAGCACTGTTCTTTCCCTATGGCTGGCGGTAGGGAAGTGTTTCGGTACTGCGGCCCAAGAGCCGTGCCGCCATGTCGACATACTTGAACTCATATTCCACGGCTGGCTCTATTTGCAGGCAGCCTTGCCAATCATTCCAACGCGAAACAAAAATGAATACAGGCGATGCCTCCCGCGCGCGAAGCAATTGTCTATAGGGTTGTCTAAACATAAAATATTGTCAATTGAATTGACAATATTTTATGTTTAGGTTTATTCTTAGTTATGATTCCAAGAACAATTTCTGAAAAAGCATTACAATACTCGACTCAATATCCGGTGGTGACTTTTACGGGTCCAAGGCAGTCGGGCAAGACTACGCTTAGTAAAGCTCTTTTTCCAGATAAACCCTATGTTTCCCTGGAAGATCTTGAAAATAGAAACCAGGCATCTCAGGATCCTCGGGGTTTTCTTGCCCGATACCCTGATGGAGCTATTATTGATGAAGTACAGCGAGTTCCTGATCTTTTTTCATATATTCAAACTATTGTAGATGAAAAGGATAAGGAAGGATTATTTATTCTAACCGGAAGTCAGCAGTTTGAAATGATAGAAGCATTAACACAATCATTAGCAGGCAGAACTGCGTTAATTAAATTACTCCCATTCTCTTATGATGAAATATATATTAATTCACCTCCGTCCGATCTATTTTCTCTTTTATATACAGGTTTTTATCCAAGGATTTTTGATAAAAAACTAAATCCTACAGAGGCTTTGGCTTTTTATGTTTCAACTTATCTAGAAAGAGATGTTAGAAAAATAATTAATGTAAAAGATCTTTCAATTTTCGAAAATTTTTTAAAACTTTTAGCAGGCCGAAGTGGTCAGATTCTTAATATGAATACTTTAGGTGATGATTGCGGATTAAGTCATAATACAATTAAAAGCTGGATTTCGGTTCTTGAAGCTAGCTATATTATAAAACGAGTAGCTCCTTATTATCGAAATATAAATAAAAGGCTGATAAAAGCACCAAAGATACATTTTCTGGATTCCGGATTACTCTGTTATTTACTTGGTATAACTGAATCTCAGCAATTAATAACTCATCCCTTAAGAGGAGCTGTATTTGAATCATATGTAGTCTCTGAAATCTATAAATATCATTATCATCATGGAATTCCTGACAACATTTACTATTTTAGAGATTACCAAGGTCATGAAGTTGATGTTCTTATTGAAAGAGCAAATTCTGTTGATTTGATTGAAGTAAAATCTTCAGCAACATTTCAGCAGAATTACCTAAAAGGTCTTAAATACTTTGAAAAATTAAATAACAGTGAATGTAAAAAGGCACTTGTTTATGGAGGTGGTGAAAGCTATAAATACCAGGATACAAATATTGTAAATTGGAAAAATATCACAAGTTTGTTTTTATTTCCAATTTTATAAAATCGTTTGACAAAAGTAATCAGTCCTGTTCTGGGTGGTTTAAGTAACACCGCAGGTTGATAGGGCCCTCGCTCCGGCTTCTTAAAGTGACTTTCGAGCCCCATTGGAATCGTGTGGATATCCTGTACTACCCGCGCCACCTGATGCTCAGTCTACGCTCGATAGAGCGCAGGATGGGATCTATATAATGAGTCGTTATCGGACCTTGATCAGATGGTGCACAACTGTGGATACTGTGGGGAAAACTGAACTGTTGTAGGAGAGACAACATGGCAGATCACATACAAAACGACGGCGTATTTCCCATCGTCGGCTGGGCTGGCCCCGGCGGCGATATGATCCGCCAAGACGTGTTGGAAGGCATGGCTGAGGCTGGCTTCACGGTAAGCCACTCGGAAACAGGAGCAGACCTAAAGGCAGTGAAAAGAGCTCTGGACGTGGCCAGGGACACGGGCGTGCGCCTGCTGCTCGTGCATCCCAGCTACCATGTGGGTGACGACTACGAGCTAACCGATAAGCGACGCGCCGAAATCGCCGAACTAGTAGGCGCGGTGCAGGACCACCCCGGCCTGTACGGGTATCATCTGCGAGACGAGCCGCGCTTCCACATACTGCCCAAGTTGGCCGAGGTGTCAGACTTCATCCGATCCATGGATCCCTACCATCTGATCTATATCAACCACTTCCCGCCGATCGGCGGCTTTGGCGCACCCACAATCGAGTGGTTCTGGAGAGAGTACATCCGGCTCTGTCGGCCCACCACGCTCAGCTACGATCATTACCCGGTGCAGGTGGGCACAGCGGCGGAGGTAGCGTGCAATGCTCACCAGGCAAACGTGTTCCCCGGCGGCAAGATCGTGGTAAAGGCCGACTTCTATGAAGCCCTGGATCTGCTGCGGACCCTGTCCAACTGCCACGGCATCCCATTCTGGGCCTTCACCTGCGCGGTGCGACATGGGGCATACCCGACACCGGAGGAAGGGCACATGCGGTTCCAGCTGTTCAGCAACCTGGCGTACGGGGCCCAGGGATTGCAGTACTTCACCTACGCTCACGATCAGGCCATGGTGCGGCCCGACGGCTCAACCACTGAGACCTGGGAGATGGCGCGACGTATCAACTGCGAGATCCACACCCTGGCACCTGTGCTCAAGGGATTCACCAACATCGGAACCTTCCACCACGGGCCACTGTGGAGCGGCACCCGGGCCTTGCCACGAAGCGAAGAACCCCTCAGTGTAACCGTAGAAGGCGATCCGGTGTCGGTAGGCTTCTTCGTGCGCAAGGGGGATGGTGCAGCCAGCCCGCGTTACGTGATGATATGCAATGCCAGCCCGTGTGACTGGGCCCGACTGACTCTAAAGGTGAACATCGACGAGGAGAAGCTCTTTTGTGTGGACCCAAAAGACGGCGTAATCCGAGAGCTGTGGCCCGTGAACCCGCAAGCCCAGTTGGTGGCCCTATCGCCAGGCGAGGGAAGGCTTTTCCAGATTGGCGGCGAAGGACAGGGGAAAAACTTCTAGCATCGACTTCCTTGCCATCCTGATGTGGACCAATGGCAATCCAGGGACGATCAAAAAGTTATTCTATGAAGATTTCACTATCGAGAAATGAGATGGATCGCCGAAAGCGCTGCGAAGAGTTCTATTTTTGTGTCACGCCGACTTCGGAGGCCGAGATTCACGTGTGATGGACTGATTATGGTATCAGATCTAACAATCCCACTTGCACCGGCGTGCTGCTGCTCACTCTGGTGTGAAAGATCTCGACAGTTGTAGCTACTAACTCGCTCTTATCATTCCAGCCCCAACCCATAACGAGTCCATCTGAAAGAACCGCAAAGCTTGTGTAATAATCCGTTGTTGCAACACCGATGACGCCGGACAACATCCCCACGCCGCCTTCGCCTACCACCTGGACGGGTGTATTACTCTCCGTTGTGGTTTCAGGGGCTCCATTTCCAAGCGAGGCGAAATAATGGGATCCCCAGCCGTACGCTGATCCGGTGGAGGAGAAAGCGACTATATGATCATATGCAGCGTCCACTTGGACAATATCCGTGAGAAAACCGGTACCACCGACACCGACCACCTGCACCGGCCACGGCATATTAGCGCTTCCACCGTCCCCGAGTTGACCGGTGTAGTTACCTCCCCAGGTCCAAACTGTTCCGTCGCTTTTTACGACTGAGGAAACAAACTCTCCAGCGTCGATCGATATGATATCCGTCAGGAACCCGGCACCGCCGGGCCCGACAACCTGGGTGGGGAACACATTTGATCCCCCTTCAATTCCATCGCCCAGTTCGCCATATGAGTCCTCTCCCCAAGCCCACACCGTTCCATCGTTTTTCAAAGCAAGAGTGTGGAAACTTCCCGAAGAGATAGCGGCAGCATCGGTAAAAACTTGTATCGGAAAAGCGCTATTCGCACCCGTACCATCACCGAGCTGATCATCCACATTGTACCCCCATGCGACGACTGTACCGTCGTTTCTCAACGCAAAGGATTGATAATACTCGGCGGCTATTGAGACCACTCCTGTCAAAAAACCGGCTCCGCCAAGACCGACGACCTGCACGGGAAGTGTGCTGTCTACAGCATATGTCGGATTGCCAAGTTGACCAGACCCGTTACTTCCCCAGGTCCATACGGTACCATCATTTTTCAACGCCATGGAGTGATCGTTGCCGGCGGCAACGGCGATAATGTCAGAGAGAGAACCGGTACCGTCAGGACCAAGGACCGGTACTGGACCGGGATTATCGGTATAGGTACCATCCCCGATAACACCCCATCCATTCCAGCCCCACGCCGATACGGTATTATCATCGGCCACTGCGAGAGCATGCCACCCTCCTCCGGAAACGGGGACCGGCATAGTCACGAAAGTCCAGGTGTAATCCGACTCGAGATGGGCGCCGGCCGAATCAGTGACTTCTGTGGTGATGGTAGCCGTGTAGGCCATCCCAAATCTTAGATTTGCGTCCGGCGTAAAAGTTGCCGTCTCACCGGCGGAAAGAGTACCGGTAACAACCGAGCCGCCGGCGTCAGTTACGACAAAAGAGCTCGAGTTTATCGTCGCCGGATCGACGTCGCCGGCGAAGGTTACAGACAACGGATCAAATACAAAAGTTCCGATTTCTTCCGATGATGGGTTGGTGCCGAGTACCGCAAATGATTGACCTCCGACAATGAAATCTCCGCTTGCAGAAACGCCAAGCCAATCGCGAAGACTACAGCCGGAAACCGCGAAAAGAATAACTACAAAAAAAAGCAGTATAGGTAACGACCTCCGGGTCATAACGCCTCCTTGCCAACAACAAATGCATATATCTCGGTATTTTGAAGATCAATGCTCTCAAAAATACTGCTATCGCCGGCGCTGGAGGAAACCTTTATGTCGTATACGTCTTTATATAAGAAGATTGATTCCGTCGCCCCTTCCGCAAGCGGATCTCCAAGCAGATTTTGCCCCCAATCTTCTGTGTTTGGACCACGCGCATATACGGCGTCAATCTGATCGTTTGAATCGTTTGTGATGTCAATCCTTACACGCAGGAAAAGCCAACTCCATGAACATCCGCTCAATAGGATTACACAAAGTGCCAACACAATAAGTTTTTTCAGCCTCATTTTTCTGCTCCCTACTATTATTTTCCGAATTGTAAGGAATGGGGCGGAAATTCGCAAGGCGGCTAAATGCCAACGACTGCGATCAGCTACTGGTTGACCAAATGCACGCTCCGTTGGATGGCTGGCATTAGAGCTGACCGACTCAGCCTGGCACGTAGCCCTTGTCGGGTTCTTTAGGATGGCGCCGTTGCTGGTTCTCGGTCTCGTGTCGGGAACTATCGCTGATAGATTTGGCAGACGAAGAATCATCCTTTTTTCGCAAACCGTGAACCTCATTGTTCCGGTCTTCCTTATCATCCTCTTTTTTACAGATCTGATGCAGTTGACATCTTTGTCGGCAGGCTCTTGGCGCGTGGCCATTTCTTGACGTAACCCGTGGAGGTTGAACTCGTTGCCCGCGGCTCCGAACTGAGGATTACTGCGAACCTCCTGCCAATACTTTTGACTTTCCCGTGAGGGCATCAAGTTGGTGTTGTCGGTAATCGGCGTGGGTTCGCCCTTATCATCAAGACGGACCCGGTCTTCCGTCGCCGGCAATTCTTTGTAGAGATTGTCCTCGTCTATCATGTTATCCCTTTCAGCCGAACGTATGCCATCAGCGGCGCGAGGTAAGAGCGTCCGACTGTATGGCTTTATTATGTGAATTCTCCATTTCTACTCAAGCCCATACACCTGTCTTGGAGCAAGGTATTTCTGAAAGCGGTGTTTTCCAGCGGTTTCCTATGCTTATGCCCTATCAAATTTTCGCGTTGCCGTCTCTGAGTTTCGTTCCTCCGCTGATCTCAGGGGCTCCTTTTCCGTCGCCCAGATCAGGGCTCTTTTGGACCTACGGCCTCTCCTTGCAGAGAGAATACGTAGGTATTCCAAGTGCGTTTGCAGCGGCAAGCGCATACTTAGCTGGGCTGTCATGGCCATCCCCGTAATGAAGATCATCGTCACTGACGCTCAACTCCGAAATGCCAAGCTCCGCAAGAGGTCGAAGCCAGAGTGCTGCGTCCTCGGCACATGTTGACCAGTAGCCGTTCGATACAAGTCCTGCCTTGAATCCCATTGTTTGCTCAAGTAAGCAATTACTGGCAACACGACTGTCATTATACCCTTTATCCATAGGAGGCTAAATAGTCAGACATATGTGACGACAAATAAGATACGTGCGAGCCAGTTCTCGAGAGAGTAAAAAAGGGTGCCAGTATCTACCTTTCTCTTGATGACGGAATAGTAAGTGACAAAGACAGGTATTCGGAGTAAGAGTGAAGGGGAGAGCAGAACCGGGAGTACCGGAAGCGGCTGCATTTGTCTGGGAAGAGTCATGTCGTTATACTTTCAGCAGAGGTGCTTTATTCGATGTTGAACTCGAAGCCGCGGAGACACCAAACTTCTTCAGCAATACTGATTCCAAGGATCTATTGAACATGAGAATGATGCCGTAGTTGTCGGTATAGATTCCTGCCGTATGGCGGCCATTCGTTTTCGACATATACAAAACTTGTAGTCGGCTGTCGTGATACCGAATTTGCTACAGATTCGCCGCCGCTTTTGCCCCCGCTTCCTTTAAGATACTGATTATTTCTTCGTCCCTCCGCTCAACTGCATAATCGAGGGCGGTCTTGCCATCCGTGGTTTTCCCGTTGAGATAC
>JABGPX010000276.1 GCA_018644745.1 Spirochaetales bacterium | reverse complement strand
GAACTTACGACCTGATCCACGAGCTGCAGCCCGACGCTGTAATCACAAACAATACCCACGTTCTTCCCCTCAAAGGAGAAGACTACCAGGTCTGGGAGGAAGATCTACCGGGGGAGAGCACGGCTGTGGACAACACCACCGAAATAGGCAATCTGCCCTGCGTGAGCTGGTGGAATCTCAACGCAGGCTGGTCCTATCAGCCATGGCAGCACTCCGTAAAATCCGCCGATCAAATTGTAAAAGCTTACAACAAGCTAATAAACGTTAATGGGGTTTTCATGCTCAACGTAGGACCCAGATCATTCGGTGATATCCACCCGGAGGAGCAATCGGTGCTGCGCCAAATAGGACAAGCTCTGCGTGAACGCGAGTAGAATTTATTACTCCATTGCCCGGATCATATGGCTCTTGGCAGCTTCCTTTATCCGGTAGACAAATCCTCCCGGCGAACACGACGTCCTAATGTTGCCGTCAATGAGTGCCACCGGCATCGCCCATATCAGCGAGTTGTGAACGTCCTCGAAGTTGAAAGGTATCATCTCCTTGCCTTCAGTGTGCTCGGGATTACACCACGACAATCCCTTTTCGCATATCACTTTCTGGTAGTACTTCTGAACAATGTCCAACGCCATCTCTGAATCACCATTATCGATCAGCTGGATGAGAAAAAAGATAACTACATAAAGCCGGAAGTCGTACTCATCGTAAGCCCAATTGACCTCCGAGTCATTCTCTACCCCGCTCCTGACCGGTTCCCCTTCAGGGGTAACATAAAGGATTGGAGCAAAGAAATCGCCTTTTAGGTTCAACCGCTTGATGGTCTCAAGCATTTTCTTCCGTCTCTCCTTTTTGAAAACTGGCGGAAGACCTTCCAGGATCGTCAGTGTTTCGCCGTCAAACGTATTAGCAAAGACCACATCGGATCTCAAGTCATTTTCTTTATCCAGGTAGGTCAGGTAGCGGTTATCTTCCCACATGTTGTCCTCTATCGTGTTACTCGCTTGTTCTCTCCAGTCACGGCATTTGAGCGCAAACTCGGTATCGCCCGCCAAATCCGCCATCCGAATCGCGACGTTCAATTGGGCTATGCGTGCCCCGGCTATATGCGTCACAATCCCATACCACCCGTTCATCTCAAACCACTCGGTTTCCCGCTCTCCCATTGGGAACTCGGCGCTTACAATCCTGTCCGGCATACTCGCGACGCCATCTGGTCCGCGATTTAGACCCATCGTGAACTCCACATTCTTCTTGATCATGGGATAGAACTCCTGAATCACCGTGTCGTCGCCCGTCGAGTTCCATAACCTGTCAACCGCCGCCGCGAGCCAGGTGCCGTTGGTCACGGTCTGGTATCCCGGTGTCGGCTTAGTAATTTCACACACCCCTGTTCGGTTTGTCAGACCGCCGAATGCCCATGGAGCCGCACCGCTTGGGAACTGGTAGGCCTTATATCCGCGGATAACCGAACGGATCAAGTCTGGAAAGAACATAGCCTGAGGAAATTCCGAAGTGTAGTTGTCTGACATGGATGCGGTAATCGGGTACGAGTTAGCACAGTTATTAAAAAAATATAACCCGTCCTTCTGCCTGCACCAGTCTCCGATAGGCGGCAGTGCCTGAGCCCACATGGTGACCTCAGGCTGCAGATATAAAATGTTTACGAGGTAATCGCGAAGAAAGGGGGGCAATTGATCTTCCGAGTAGATGACTTCTTGCCATGCAATAATACGTTTCAGCAAAAGTTCGTGATTCTGCGCCACGAACTCCGCAACCTCCCTGGGACCCGCGAATCGCTCCGCATACTTGTGATAGAAGCTGTTCCCGCCGGCTTCAGGTCTTCCACCAGCCTTCCACTCAGGGGCGTACCAGGCAAGTACATAGCGGATAGTCCGATCTTCGCCGGGCTCTAGATTGTAAGAGACTCTAACCGACACGCCCGGCTGGTTCACATTCTCCGGAAGATCCACCGTCAGCATCGAGAAGGGGTTGGCCTCGCGTGCTCCGGCACGAGACCAGGCTCCTCCGTCCATGCCTAACTCTCCGCCAATCTGCAGCGTCGAGTCCGTACCCAAGCCCTTCATGTCATAGCTGTTATTGTCTTTCCAAACAACGCCAAGAGCGTAACCGGGTCCGGCATCATTAGTTACTACCGCTCCGGAAAAACCGCCCTGAACCTTTCGTCTTGTGAAGTGGCCGTTGCCGAGAGTTTCCTCGGGAGATGGTCCGGGGAACGAAAAGAGGACCTTGCCGGCTTGTGGGTTCTCAGTGGTATTTCGCAGGTTTACTTCGAAGACGGCGGCCGGAGTATTCGAAACCTCTGTGTCTCCGAGAATAAATGGCGACCATGAACGCAGCCCCACGCTAACCGGGCAATCCAGCTCGAACTCGGCGTCTACGACCGGATAATGTCCGAAGTAGTGGATTCTTGTCGGTTGGTTGAATACCGGCGTTACTTTTGCTGCAGCAGGATCATAGAACTCCGAAGCTTCATAACCTTTGACAGGCAGCGTTGATAACAGCCAGGTTGATCGCCCAACGGTGAGACCCAAAAAAGGAAGATTGAGCTGACCTCTCCGCGGTTTTAGCGAATTGAAGATCGAACACTGACCAAACGTGCCGTCTGCTTCAAGATCGATACACCCGGTACCTATCCCCCCCAAGGGTACTCCTCTGGCAGGAAGGTTGTCGCTGGTAAACCGTATGCCAGAAACAGGACAGCCATAACTCTTGGAAAAGAATTCCGACACTTTCCGCTCCGGAATGTCAGTTGGAAATAGAAGTGAACTCATAAGATTCCCCCCTCGATGAGATTGGATATATCAAAGTGAACCAGGTGCTTGAACCCGAGCATCTCCCGCACGGTATCAAGAGATGCGGTGATAACCTCTGTCACCTCTTTCACCCCGATAACAGCCGCCCCATGGCCAGGAAGGAGAACCTCCGGAATCTCCATCCCAAGCATCCTCACAAGCGAATCTTCGTAGTTACGGAGGTTCGACTTCCAAAGCATATTTTGAAGGCCGATGTGCCCAAGTTGACCTTTATGGTTTCGGCCGAAAGTAATGTCACCGCAAACCCAAACCTGCATTCCCGATATTTCGAAAGCAAAGACCATGCTGTCAGGAGTGTGCCCGGGGCATACGTGCGCTTTGAGCTGTAATGATCCAACTGTAAATTGACTTTCGGGGTTTATGCTGTGATCTACCTGAAAAGGTTGGAATGAGAAACCGTCAACAATGTGGTACCCCACCAAACGGTGGTCGCCGACTCGGAGATATTCGGCCCCTATGGAACTCATGTGAACAGTAAGCCCATGCTCAGCCTGCCACTTGGCTGTGGTATCGGAATGGTCAAAGTGCGAATGGGTCAATAATAGATCGGTTACCTGTTCGGGAGTGAATCCGGCTTCAACAATGTTGCCTCGAATCGCATCTATCCCGGCAAGCCTTCCGCTGTCAATCAGAAGCAAGCGGTCACCAGCTTCTATCAGATAGACATTGCAATCACCTTCATCTGAGCAGACTGGCACGGCACCAAACCAGCTGCCGCCGCCGACCTTGTGTACCCCATGAATAATATGTTCTACCATAGTAGCTCCCTGCCTTGTGTGCATTTACATCCTGATATATAATAAATACGCGCAAACGTTTGCGTTAAATATATAATAATGGCGGATTAAAAGTTGTCAATACCTATTTATATTTATGCGAAACTTCTCAAGGCCGCCGGGTAGAAGCAATGGGAACGGTAGGAATCGGCCTAAACTTAATTTTCCTATCTGCGTTAGCCAATGGGACATTTGCCCTTCTCTTGACCAGGAGGAAAACTTACCGTTTAGAGCACATGTGGAGCGCCGCATTTTTGTTGGGCTATTTCGCCTTTCCGGTAGTTTTCATTTCAATATATTCTCCTGGCTGGACGATGCTCCTTCAGGGCCTTGGCAGTAGAACCTTTATCATTATCTTCTTGGGAGCAGGATGGGGAGTTGCAAGCCTATTCTTTGTAAAAGGGATCAGTACAATGGGGCTCTCTTCAGGCTACGCCATTATATTTGGGGTAGCGATTGCATTGGGCTCAGCTATTCCCCTGATACGCCAGTGGACCTTCACAAGCAGCCACTCCCGGACGCTGATACTAGTCGGAATTGGCGTATGTATTACAGGAGTAATTCTCTCGAGTATTGCAGCAAGCAAAAAACAACCGGTAAATAGAACCGAAAAGTCAAATACACCATTACGAGGTATCTCTGCGTGTATCATATCCGGAGCATTGAGTGCGTGTGCGAACATCGGGTATGACCTTACCGGTCATGTTGTAACAAACGCGCAGAGGTTGGGAATCGGAACTTTATCGATGAGTATAACACGATGGATCCCTATATACGTCGGAGGATGCGCCGTAGTTTTATGCTACTCGAGTTTCAAAATCACCCGCGCGCGAACCTGGAATCTGTTTGTATCAAAGGGTTTTGTACCTGATCTTCTCGCTGTGCTTGTTATCGCCATATTACTCATTCTTGGTCAGGTGCCCTACGGGGCCGGTACCTATTTTCTTGGCAGGCTCGGTGTATCAGTTGGCTGGGCGGTGTATATCTCACTTTCAATAATCGTTGCCAATATCTCAGGTTTCCTGAGGGGAGAGTGGAATGCTGCGCCAGGTGGTCACGCAAACATTCTAATCGCGGGAATCCTTTTACTAATCGTCGGCGTGGTAATTATTACCTGGGGAAACAACGTTGCTCTAGGGCAACTATAAATACAATTCGAGGATGTATATGAAAAAGGAACTTTTCCCAATCAACCTTCTCAAGAAACAGTGGTGCCAGTTTGAGGCCGCCGGTTTTGAGGATCCGGCTTGTGGGGTAATCCACGGGTACGCGAACCCGGCGGTCTGCGGTATGCCCCTTGGCGGCATAGATACCGGCTGCATAGACCTGGAGACTAGCGGCCTGTTCGGGTATGCATCCATCTTCAACTCCCATGTCCCGCGGCGGGGACCAATGAATCTCCCGTTCCTTGGAATGAGCACCGGAGGCAGAACCTGGGTGTTTTGTGATCCAAAGCAGACCAAGGCCTACAATGTGCTTCGCTTTGACAATGAGGCGGGATTCTACATGAATAAAATGGATTTTGGCGTTGCTCACCCGGCGGTGAAGTTTGGCGAATCTCAACCTGATCCATTGTCGCTTCCCGGAGTGAATATCCCGACGGAGATTCATTATTGGGGACACTATCCTGTGGCGGACTTAGAATATGAAATCGATGCGCCAATTAATTTGGGTCTTCGCGCCTGGTCGCCGTTCATCCCCGGCGATATTAAAACATCAACTCTGCCGGGTGCGGTGTTCGAGGTTCATATACGAAACACAAGCGATGATCGCCACGAGGGAACGGTCGCATTTAGTTTTCCGGGACCAACTGAAGAGGAGGCCGGGTCTATCCGATTTCAGCGAGCACCGGTGCGCGGGGCCTTTTCCGGCGTTACTGTGAAAGGGAAAAAAGCAAGTTACTCTTTAGGAATCGTCGGGGACAAGGAACCACGAGTGGGAACCGATTTGGGCAAAAACGCGATCCTGTGGAAGCAGGTCGCCGAGAGACTCCCGAATGAAATCGGAACCACCTACACTGTGCCGGATATCGCGGATCACAGCGGGCCCGGCATCGGCCCCGGTGCGTCTGTGGCGGTCGACTTCAATTTAGACGCAGGCGAGACAGAAATCGTCCGGTTCATTCTTGCTTGGCATGCTCCGGAGTGGAGGGGCGGCGGCAGTGCGGCCGATTCTGAGACCAACACTTTCTATCACATGTACACGCAAAACTATATGACTGAAGAACACGCGGCCTTCGCGCTGGCATTCAATCACGAGTCGTACTTGAAGCGTATTCTCGCCTGGCAGCAGACGATCTATGCTGAAGAGGCGTTGCCAGTCTGGATGCGAGAGGTTCTTGTGAATAATTTCCATCTCATCACCGAAGTAGGTATGTGGGCCCAGGTTAAAGCTCCAGTCGGTGACTGGTGCAAACCGGAAGATGGCATCTGGGCACAAAATGAATCGCCCCGAGCATGCCCGCAGCTGGAGTGCGGACCAAACAGCTACTATGGAGGAATGGCAGTACAATTCTTTTTCCCTGAACTCACGCTTTCGACCCTCCGAGCCTATAAAGCCTACATGTATCCCGACGGCTGCCCTACATGGATCTTCGGTGGAATCACCGCGGGCACACCATGGTGCGAAATGACTATGCCGACGCGGGGCTATCAGAAAGGCCAGAATGGTTCATGGGTCGTCGCGATGGCTTACCGCTACTGGCGAGCCACAGGTGATGACGCGGTTCTTTCCGAGCTGTATCTCGCGCTAAAGCAAATGACCCTCTTTACATTTCGAGCAAATCCAGACGAAGAGTACGGTCTCATCAGCTTACCGGAATACGATCAGAATGAGAGTTTTGAGGGCACTCCGTTTAAAGGAATGGCCGGCCACGTTGGGATCATTCGGCTCTACCACCTAAAGGTGATGGAGCAGATCGCTCTTCGTGTGGGCGATCGTGCCTTTGCCGAACGATGCATCAAATGGTACAAGGAGTCATTAAACCTCCTGGAAAAGCACCTGTGGACCGGCTCTTACTATCTCCAGTACAAGGATCCTCGATCAGGCGATTCATCTGATGTCATTATGGCCTATCAACTGGACGGTGAGTTCATGGCCCAGTTTGACGCCTTGGGCGAAAGCATTCTGCCTATTGAGAGAATCAAGAAAGTCCTAAAGACGATAGGAGCAAACTCCATAGTTAACTGGGGCGCCAGAGTATGGAGCAACTCCGACGGAGGGCCGCCTGATTTCGAAGCTGGTTACTTTACCAAGATTGGGGTGCATGCTCCAAGCGCATTGATGCTTGCCATGACTTATATGTATCACGGTGAGAAAAAGACGGGGCTTGCTCTGGCAGAAAAGGTTATGAACAACATGATCCTTCGCAACGGATGGTCGTGGGACATGCCGATCTTGTTTCGCGGCGACACTGGAGAAGGCATCTTTGGCAATGACTACGCACAAATGATGACCGTGTGGGACCTCCCGGCGGCGACGCTGGAACAGGACATCGTATCTATTTCGGATCCTGTCGGACTTGTTTCGAAAATCATTGATGCGGGGAAAGAATAGCAGCGGTATTCTGTCAATTTCCGACGACAGGAAAGCAGTGCAGAAAAAAAACGCGGCCCCGGGTTGCCGGGAGCCGCGCATGTACGATTGCTAAAAGTGCTACTTGAAGTAGTTCTCCCAATCTCTCGGCTGTACGATCGGAGCAGGTTTGGAATTGTAGAGATCTATCACATAGTCCAGGTCGCCCAATTTCCTGAGTTCTTTCTGAAAGGCGTCCCACTCGCTAAAATCTCGATCACCTGTAATAAAGGACACCATCATCTCTTGAACATGGGTGGTAATGGGAGTCATTTCCTCGCCGATCCTTTCGCTCTCTTCAGCACTTACCTGGGGAGCTGTTTCCCCGGTCCATGACACCCGTGCACCGGTCATCGTGCCATCTTCCAGTTGAGATGCCCACTTCTGGATAATTGGCAGAGAAAACGCATTATAGTTCTTTGTAAGCTCTACGCCAATTTTTGTCACTTTTGTGCCTCTGAGAAATGTGTGGCCACCAAAATAATCTGCAAATGCCTTTGTACCGGTGGGATCTTCTCCAGAGGGGAAACCAGGAGCCCATTTGTTTTGGCCGTCAGATCCAACCACATAGGTTACATCCTTAACGCCCCAGTTCAACAGCTCGATCACATCATCGGAGTACATAAGGTCCAGCATTCCAGCAAGCAGCTCGGGGTGCTTTGTGTCCGCATTCGCCG
>JABGPX010000385.1 GCA_018644745.1 Spirochaetales bacterium | reverse complement strand
CAATGACTTGAGCGATTGGGAGAAGCCATATCCGGTGGTGCCGAAGGGAGGCCCCGAAGGAAAGGACATGACCCTTCTCGCGGATCCCGACTGCTTTCGGGTCGGCGACTTTTACTATGCCTATTCGGCGGCAGAGGACGTCAGGCTCTGCAAGTCCAGCGACCTGGTAAACTGGAGTTATGTCGGCGGATTGCTGAAACATGAAATGCCCGATGTCGCCGCAGGCGAAGACCTCTCCTGCGCCAATATGTTCCAAATCGGCGATAAGTGGATGCTGCTCTGCATCAGCCACTTCATGGGCTGCCGTTACTACCTTGGCGATTGGGATGCCGTTACCGAACAATTCGTACCGGAAAGTCACGGACGAATGAACTGGCGGAGCCCGGGGCAATCTATCACCGATCCGGTATACAGGGATTTTTTCGCACCGGAAAGCGTTCTTACACCTGACGGCCGCCGGGTGATGTGGGCGTGGCTCGCCACCCTCGACAAGGAAATCGATCTAAAGAGTCTCCAATCGCTGCCGCGGGAACTGAGTCTGGCCGACGACGGAACCCTTCGAATCAATCCTTTGCGGGAGCTCGAGGGTCTTCGTTACGACGGCGAGGTTTTCGAGAACCTGGTGGTGGCACCATCGGGTGGAGCAGGCAGATCCGGCTGGTATGCCCAGCGCATCACCGAGATTGATAGTGACTCGTACGAGGTCCGTATTACGATTGACAGATCAGAGGCGGATCGCAGGCGCATAGGCTGCCTGCTCTACGCCGACGAAAATCACGCCGGGCTTCCGGTGATTATTCGCCCTGAATCGGGAACAATCTGCGTCGGTGAAACCGAAGCGCCTTTTGCTGTCGCCGATCTACCGGAAGGGGAGGGCGTCGAGCTACGCATATTCGTCGATAAGTATTTAGTTGAGGTGTTCGTTAATGGACGGCAGGCCGCGTTGACCTCCTACCTCGGATACAAGGATGGAGGCAGAAACATTGATGCATATAGCTTCCGCGGCCGCGGCGACGCCGAATTGAAGCTCCGTAAGGTCGAAATCTGGAAACTAAGGCCGACGAATCAGGGATTCATGGAAGCACGGGAGAGCCGGGTCTGGGCGCCGGACATCGACTAATCCGGCGACAGATCGGTTTCGTTGTCTAAAGCGGGAGCTTCGAGAATTTCACTGGTGATCGAGTTCCAGCGAAGCTTGTGCGGCGCGATTGCATGGGTAACGTACCACATCGAAGGTAGTTCGACCCGGTAAGCCGGCGAGTTCCCACGTCCTGGCAGTAATAGCCGCGATGAACGGGCCGCGGACGCAATTGCTTCAATATCTTCTATAAAAATAGCCATCAGAATGGAAAAAGGCTTTTTCTGCCCACTTTGTGCGTGGCATCGCATAGACGTGAATATGCCGGTACGAACGATTTCAGTAGAAATGACGGTGAGACTCCTCCGTCCTAGTCTCCGATCCGCTGTTTGATTACGGAGTTATATAAAGAGAGTAATTCAAGCCGGAAAAGTATACGCCGGTTGGCCCGTTGTCCGGCACTGTTACTGTCATTGATCCTTTTAATTCCCTCATCTATTCTCGTTTACATGACGTCGCAACAAGGAGATTAGAATGAAAAGTGTAATCGTGGTGCAAGGAACATTTAAACATGGATGGCCGTTTATTGCCGACCGGCTAAAAGAAATCTGGCAGAACCAAGGCGATCTCAAAGTCATTGAGATTGATGAGACCGATAAGCGCTCGATTAGCGAGGTGATTCCCGATCCGGCCAGCGTCAAGAGACTCATCAGCTTAAGCGTCCCGGTGAGCGAAACCTGCCTCAAATCGTTTACCAATCTGAAAGAGGCTGCGTTTGTACGGGCGGATTACTCGGGAGATCTCCAGGCCGATGGAGAGCGAGCTGGAATCAGGATGTATAGCCAAATACGGGAAGGATTCTGGGGGCAGTCGGTCGCGGAGTGCGCCTTGGCGCATACACTATGCGGATTGCGGCGAATACCGCAGCTCCATCATGAAATTCTCAAGAGCCAGGAAGCCTGGGACTACAAATACCAAACCCGCCCTGAAGGTTTTATTCGCGCAGGTCAATTTTGCGACGATCCGCGTTTTACCAGCGGCACCGCAGAGGGGAAAAAGGTTCGGATCGCCGGCGCGGGTAATATTGGCAGCCGCTATGCGAGTTTTATGAGTGCCCTTGGTGCGGATGTCGCTGTTTGGGATCCCTTCGCTCACGAGCCCTGTTTTCATCGCGCGGGTGCGAGCAGGATATTTCACCTCGATGAGCTGGTGAAAGATGCGGAGATATTCGCTCCGATGCTGCCATTAAACGACTCAACAAAAGGATTGATAACCAGAGAGCATATCATGGCCCTGCCGAAAGGCTGCCTGGTGGTGCTTATCACCCGAGCGACAATCTGCGACGTTGATGCGATAAGAGAACGGGTCATGGCGGATGAAATTGCCCTCTCGGCGGATGTTCATGATGTCGAACCTCTGCCGCTTGATGATCCGCTTCTGGGTCGGCATAACGTGGTACACACCCCGCATATCGCCGGGCGGACACGGGATGCAAATATTCAGTGGGCGGAAATGTTGGCGGAGCAGTTCCTGCCGGCGTAAACACCTGCATCTTGCTCATCATTTCTATTGAATTACCCGGCCCTGTCAGGAATCAACGGCAAGGAAGAGGACATGGCGTTACTTTGTTTCGACACTCGTTGGATGCGCAAAATCATGATAAAGCCGCGAGAGTTGTGCGAATTCTCCTCGGCCGGCGTGAATGACTGTCCGGTATCGCCAGGTTAGCGTTTCACCATTCGGGAGTTGCAGGTCCTTTCTATTTTCGGGATTGGCCGTAAAATCATGAATGCCGAAGCAGTTGGCGGTCATGAGACCGTAGTCGCGTACATGCCAATGCGTCGGGTGCCGGGGATTATCAGGATGATCCATCATGCAGATCCCGTACCAGCCACCCTGCACCGGGCCGGAGTAATCACACCAGGGCGCCGGTTTTCCCCAGGTTTCGGATTCTGTTATCGCGCCAACGCCGTTGAGAATTATTCCCCCATCCGGCCGGGCTGCATCCATGCTCGTTGCTACGCGTACCGAAAGAAGCCCTCCTTCTTTTGTATCTCCCAGGATTACATTGCCGAACTCGGCGGACAGCGTTACGTCGTAATCGATAATCCTGAGTCCCATGTATGAATTGTAGATTTTGATTTTTCGATCTTCCGCCATATTCGGTTTCCGATCTGCATCGGTCCACTCGAGCCGTTCAGAGAACCCCCCGGCTACCGGTCCGTTGAAAATATCATTAAATTCGCTATGGATCTGGTATCCGTGGCCTTCACCCTCGCTCCAGTTGTCCACGCCATTCACCTTTCCTTGTGCGGTGTATAATCCCTTATGGTGGGGGTGATCGTTTGTTTCGTTTTCCGCGTCCGGCACCATCGGCCAGTTCCTAGTAATGCCGACTCCCGGCATACTATAGAGGGGATAGAAGTATGGTCTGACAACCTCGGGGTCATAGTTGTACGTCGTGAAATCCGAGCCGCCCACGCGGAACTCCAAAGTCTTTCCGGTGTCTGTTATATCGACACCGGCAGCAAGAGAAGCCGGCACTGATTCCATCCTTCGAAGCTCGTAACTTCGATCCCACTCGGCCGGTAATTCGTCGATCATCCACATGATTTTGTGTTCGCCGTCTAATTCTTGTATCTGATGGGGGACAACACGACCATTCGTCATATCCCGTAAGACCAGTTCGTCGAGATTAACGCCGCTAGGTATCTCGATGTTCGTTTCGATCGGGCATTGATGCCGATCGTGGCGTTCGGCCTGCAGGTTCATTTTGGTAACTAGCATCTCTATAGCCTCCAAATATTCTCTATTTAATCGTGTCTATACGCTCACCCATGCATCACGATCAGACGACGCGTATACCGCCTCGAACACTGCGACCGACTTTCGACCCTCCCGACCATCGCACACCACCTTTCCGCCGTCACGGACCGCTTGAACCATGTCCTCTATAATATTTCCGGGGAGATTGTTGGGCGCTTCGAAGTCTTCGATACTGAGGTCGACCGCGTCGGGCTTATCGCGGTTTTCGGGTAACACATAGGTGCCGTCGCCGCCGAGGGCTTTGGGGACATACATAGCCTGAAAAAGCTCGATATCCTGATCTCTCCACGAGAGTGTACCTTCGGTGCCGCTTATCTCAATCGAGGTTCCGATATTCGGAAAACTGCAGGTGGTAGTGAGTACCGTCGCGTAAGCGCCCGATTTGGTTTCGAGAATCGAAACGGTTCCATCTTCCGTATCGATGTCGTGCTTGAATGTACCTTTCTTACCTGTCACCTTTACGATAGGACCGATCCACCATTGGAGGAGATCAAGAAAGTGGACCGCCTGGTTTGCCAGCGAACCACCCTCGGTTGCAAGGCTGCTTCGCCACGCTTCGGGCATCCCTGAGTCGTAGTAAGACTGGCTTCGAAACCATTTCATCCGCAGGTCTCCAAAAATGACCTGACCTATAGCGCCGGAGTCCATGGCGCTGCGAATTCGATGGTTGACCGGATTGTACCGCGAATCAAAATCCACCGCGAGTACGAGGCCTTTATCGTCGGCCTTTTTGATCGCTTCGTCACAGATAGAGGTTCTGATATCCATGGGTTTGGTCACACAGACGTGTTTTCCCGCGTCGAGTGCCTGGACCGCCATACTCGAGTGCATACCGCTGGGCGACCAGATGCCAATGACGTCGATATCTTTTCGCTCGAGAAGTCGCTCAAAATCGCGTTCAATTTCAACCTTCAACTCCTTCTGTATCGACTTGATACGATCCTCCCAGACATCGCAGATTGCGACGAGTTCCGCCCCTTCGGTTTCAGCACAGATCTTCGCTCTCTCTCTTCCCATTCCGAGCCCGACAGTTGCGAATCTTACTTTGTCAGCCATTGTTCTATCTCCAATTAATTTGAGTAATTAATCACCCGTCCTGGCGCGTAGCAAACCTCTTGTTGACCATTCCTATTTTTTCCATTTCATCATCGGATTCTTCCTTGAGCACTGCATGAGCATTATAGCCGGTTATGCATAGCTTTACACGCAAATTAAAACAAACTATCATTCCCAATATTGGAGAGTCCATCGCAAAAGGATGTCACCCGATGGCCATTGCGAGCGCATATGAACTGGAGGAGTCGTTCCGAACATTCGCGGCATTGGATATTGAGTTAACCGATGGTGAAATTGCGTGGCTGAATCTGACAAGATAGTTGATTTAATAGCTTCCTATGCGAATTCTGTCTATGCGGCCCCTTGAATTATAATAATTGATTGAATATGATATTCTATCAGCATTTCCTATATACCATAGTATAATATGGTATAGGATGGAGGGAATCGTTATGCAATCTGTTACCGTTGCGATTGTCGGTCTATGTTTCGGTGCCGAGTTTATCCCCATCTACCAGGCCCACCCGAATGCCGAAATGCATGCGATTTGCCGCCGCGACGAATCCGAGCTGAACAAGATGGGTGATGCATTCGGCGTGAATGCGCGGTACTCGAAATTCGCGGATGTTCTTGCCGACTCCAAGGTAGACTTCGTGCACATAAACTCTCCCATCCCGGACCATGCATGGATGTCGATGGAGGCGCTAAAAGCAGGAAAGCACGTTCTGTGCACGGTGCCGATGGCCACGACCATCGAGGACTGCGAGAAGATTGTCGATCTTGTGGGGCAAACAGGTTTGAAATACATGATGGCGGAAACCGTCGTGTACAGCCGTGAGTTCCTCTTTATAAAAGAGATGTATGATAGGGGCGAGCTCGGAACTATTCAATACATGGCGGCGTCGCACCCGCAGGACATGGAAGGATGGCCGGAATACTGGGAACGGATGATTCCCATGCACTACGCCACCCACGTCGTCAGCCCCGTGCTTGGTATCATCGACGGCCGGGCCGAATATGTGTCGTGTTTCGGCTCGGGCGCGATCAACGAGAGCCTTGCCCGAAAGTCGGGCAACAGCTTCGCCGTCGAATCGTGTCACATAAAAATTCAAGACTCCGATATTGCCGCCCACATCTGGCGTTTTCTCTTTGACACGGCCAGGCAGTACCGCGAGAGCTTCGATGTCTACGGAACCAAGAAGAGCTTTGAGTGGACCCTCGTGGAGGGAGAAAGGCACGTGCTTCATACCGCGAAGAAACCCGAGCCGGATATCCCTTCACGGGTGACGGTACCGGATTTTGCACGCCTCCTGCCCCCGGAAATTCAAGGTTTTACCCAGGAAATCCAGGATACCGGGCACCTTTCGTTCATCCAAGGGGCCGGGCACGGCGGGTCGCACCCCCACCTAGTCAACGAGTTTGTCTCTGCGCTTGTCGACGATCGCGACCCGTGGCCGGATGCAGGACGGAGCGCCAACTGGACTTGCGTGGGCATCTGCGCCCACGAATCGGCGAAGAAGGGCGGCGCGATCGTCACGCTTCCAGAGTTCAGCCGCGCATGAAATCCGCGGCATCGCGACCAACGAAAAGGAAAGGAGCAAAAATATGACATCTGCCGATCGCTTCCATGTACGCATTGAAAACAACTGTCTTTTTATTGACGACAGTGAGTCGGGAGGAGTAACGCTGCAGCAAAACGCCCATCCGGGCCTCCGCCCGAACATTCACCCTCTTCGGGGGCCGGACGGTATTACGTGCCTTACTCAAGACAGCCCCTACCATCACCCCTGGCAACACGGTGTGACAACCGGTTTTCACGGGGTTAACGGATGTGACTTCTGGTACGATAGGGGCCAACGCGCGGGCGTGGCAATCGGCACCATTACACCGACGGCACCCCGGATAGTCTCCGCGGACGCACCGAAGTGGACTGTCGAGGCAATTTGGGCGGGCGAAGACGGCCGATTCCTTCTTGCTGAGGAGCAGACATGGACGTTACAGCAGGCCGGTGACGTCCTGTATCTGGATATGGCGTGGCGAATGCAATCAATCCGCGACGTCCATATCGAACAGCAGAAATACGGCGGTCTTTTCATCAGCATGCCATACGAGAAGGAGCGGGGCGGCGAGGTCGTCAACTCCGCCGGGCAGACCGAAGATAGCTGCGAGCAGCAAAGAGCACAGTGGGTTGATATCTTCCTGCCCGTCGCTAGGAGTGAAAACGGCGGCGGGATAACGATGTGCGATCACCCCGGTAACCCGGGCCACCCGGCGCATTGGCGCTTGGACGGCAACCGCGGCATCAATCCGTCGCCCTGCATCCCGGGCCCCGTCGAAATGCCGTCCGGCACTTCGATGAACTTCCACTACCGTCTTATCCTCCACCTCGGCAAGCTGGCGCCGGAGACGGTGCAGGAACACTACGATTTGTACGCCGCCGGGGATCCGGGCTGACACAGGAGGCGGCCTCCGTCAGGTTTTGCGGCGGAGCTCCGCCACTACAAAGCTCTTTTACCGGTCGGTGTTCACCGTTGTATAGTCGAATCATACGCAGTATATTTCTATATGTTTATGGCGTTTCTTAGTTATGAGAGCTATCACGCTTAGAGGAGACATATTTGATGAATAAACCACTGCTGCCGACGGTCGAAATTAGAGGCCAACATATCACCCGACTCATCGTCGGCGGTAATCCATTCCGCGGTTACTCACACCTGAATCCCGATCTCGATCGCGATATGCGTGAATATCACTCCAATGATAACGTCGTCAAAACTCTCTTGCGAGCGGAGGAGTGTGGGATCAACACCATGCAGTCTCGCGGCGATGACATCGTTTTCGATATGGTCCGTGCATATCGTGACGCCGGCGGCACAATGAAGTGGATTGTGCAAACCGCGAGTGAGA
>JABGPX010000332.1 GCA_018644745.1 Spirochaetales bacterium | reverse complement strand
CTACTATCAAAGCGATAGACGAGGTGAGCCTTGGCATAACATCCGGTGAGTTTGTCTCGATAGTAGGTCCGAGCGGTTCGGGTAAATCGTCGCTGATGAATATAATCGGCTGTCTCGATTCGCCTACCGGAGGCAGCTACAGCCTCGCCGGCGAGGACGTATCGGATCTGCCGAAAAACCGGCTTGCGGAAATCCGAAATACTCACATCGGTTTCGTCTTTCAAACTTTTCACCTCCTTTCACGCCAGTCGGCTCAGGAGAATGTGGAACTTCCGCTTATATATGCTGGGATGTCGCCCAAGGATCGTAGGGATCGGGCCAGGGAGATGCTTTTGAGGGTTCACCTAGACGGGCGGGAGCGGCATGTGCCGAATGAGCTTTCCGGTGGGCAGCGGCAACGGGTAGCAATTGCGCGGGCGCTAGCGACAAATCCAGGGATCATTCTCGCCGATGAGCCGACAGGAGCTCTCGATTCTAAAACCGGCGTCGAGATAATAAAGCTTTTCAGCGACCTGAATAAGGACGGCGTAACTTTGATTATGGTTACCCACGACAGTGATCTCGCCAGGCAAGCGGACAGAGTTATACAGATAAAGGACGGCCGGATACTTCAGGATGTGCCGTCGAAGGAATGGAACATATGAAGCTTTATAAAATGAGGGAAAGCTTAATGATGTCTCTGCGGAGTATCACGTCTAACACCGGGCGTTCTATACTCACCGCGTTGGGAGTGATGATCGGAGTGGCAGCGGTAATCGCCTTAATAGCCCTCGGAAACGGCGCGCAGGTCTCGGTCGAAGAGAGCCTTCAGTCCCTTGGGTCCAATCTGCTCATTCTCTATTCGGGAGAACCGAAAGGCGGCAGCCTTGTGCGGCGCAATACCTCGAATATTGTCCCGACTCTCACCGAAGAGGATCTGGAGTTAATCCGCAGCATGCCGACCGACCTTGTGGTGCAGGCCACTCCCGAATCTACCAGCACGGCCCAGATAAAATTCTCTAATAAAAACACCGTGGCAACCGTGGTCGGCACCAGTATCGAATATCCGGATATCCGCAACTTTCATCCTGTATACGGAGAGTTCTTTACCCAGACTGATGTGGATACACGAAAAGCAGTTGCTGTAATCGGTGTGCAGGTTTACAAAGATCTTTTTGAAGACGGCGTTGATCCTATCGGACAGAAAATCAGAATTGACGGCATTAACTTCCGCGTAACAGGAGTAATGGAGGAAAAGGGGAGTGCGACATCCGATGCTTCTATTTTTGTTCCTATAAGTGCGTATCAGCGTTATATCTCCGGCGAGTCCGAGTACGCCATTATCAATATTCAAGCGGCGGATATGGAAAAGATGTGGGAGCTTCAGGCAATAGTTGAGAACGAGATACTGAGAACCCACAAGCTTCCGGGTATCGATGCGGCTGATTTCTATATCGCCAATCAATTGGATCTGCTCAGTACCGTGCAGGGCGTTGCCGAGACATTTACCGTACTGCTTGCAAGCATTGCCGCAATTAGTCTGCTTGTCGGTGGAATCGGCATTATGAATATCATGCTTGTATCGGTTACCGAAAGGACCCCGGAAATCGGTGTTCGGATGGCTCTTGGTGCAAAGCCTCTGGATATTATGAGCCAATTTATTACTGAGGCGGTAATTATCTCTCTGTTCGGAGGGCTTATTGGTATCCTGCTCGGAATAGGAGCGTCGTGGGCGGCGACCCGTTTCGCCGGTATGGCCGCCGTTGTGTCTGTTGATTCTATATTTCTGTCATTTGGTTTTTCCGTCGGAATCGGTCTGTTTTTCGGCGGCTATCCTGCATATCGCGCTTCACGGTTGGATCCGATTGAAGCTCTACGATACGAATAATATTTTTTAAGGAGAAGAAGATGAAAAAGCATGTGTTACTGATTAGTATTTTGGTATTTAGTTTCGTCGCGATTTTCGGAGGATTCGGACAGGAAACCGAACCTGATCCGGCTATCCAAAAGGCGAAGGAAGACACGGTTGTCGTGTATGATCTTGGGAGATTTTTCGGCTACTTGATTACTCTTGAGAAGGAGATCCCCAAACAGGCTCTTTCTATGGAGCAACTCGAGACGATGTATGAAACCGCGATGGAAATTGAAACTCTCGAGAGGATTGAACCTGTATGGGCCGAAGAACGCCTTGATTTTCTTGAACTTGATGTTCTTACTGTCGATCAGCTTCTGGAAATTGATCTGCTGATTATCGCCCGTGAGGAGGCCAGAGTGCCGCAGGAAAAGGGTACCGGTTCTGGAGGGGGGACAGGAAGCGGACCTTTAACCACTTATGTGGCCGGCGGTGCTTTCAACCCAATTATCGATGAAACAAAAAGCATCGGTGAAGGATTTTTTGAGTTCATCGAATACGCCGCCGAAAAACTCGGCAAGTAGTTCCAGGTGCTCCATTTGGCAGATTGTCCAAGTGGAGCACTATATGAACAAAAACCTGGTAGTAATTGGCGCCGCCAGGCGTCATCGTCTCTGAGCCAAAAAGCGCTCAGCCGCTGTAATTCGGGAATAAGTGTGGTCTATTAGTTCCTGTACCGCTCGGGTAAATGCATTTGCACCAATCTTTTCCGCCGCATACGGCGCTATGAGTTCGGCAATTTCCCGGTACCTGGCCTCCATCGCTCCCCCCTCAAAAACGCCGGTGATGGTTGAATCGACGTAGTTCACATAGTTTCCGTAGTATTCATCGTCAGCGAGCAAATAGCTGATGAGCGGCCACTCGTTACCAATGCGATCCATGTCGAGGGTCATATCGCTCCTCCGCCCCTCATTGAGGGCTTCGTTGTAGTCCCAGGGAATCCAGGTTAACAGGCCTGTCTCAGGATTGCTATACAGATAAAAGTTGTGAGTCATCGCGCCGTAGGTGTCCCAGTTCTCAATAACGGTGTTGATTGCCAGCCAGTGTAGAAAGGTCTCCACGTCAAAAACCGTTTCCAGTCCTTCCCGCCATGTTTCAGGATCGGTCTGTCGCGTATTTGAATGAAGCGCTGCGTAAACGGCCTCGATGTCACTCCAGTCGGCTTCGTCTTCATTGTTTTCCTTTTCGAAGCTGGCTGCAATGCCGTCAAATGTACCCTTGGCCAGAGAGACGGCTGCTCCATCAGCTTCATAGATATTGCCGTCGTCGCTGCCAAGAGTCCTTTCGATCACGGTGTCGTCAATCACTTCAACCATCGTGTACAGGCCGAAGCTCACCGGTCGGTCACCATAGTCAACTATGAGATTATAAAAAGCGGTTTCGGCGCTGATAATTCCTTCTGCGGCCATGATATCTGAAGCAACAGCGTCGCGCATGAAGGTGGAGTCGTTGGTATTGTTTGACAACGACAGCTGTTTGAAGCCGTAGAAGCGTTGATTCTTGATAGCCGGTTTCTCATCCTCAAACTCATCAAAATCCAGCTTGAAGGGCAGTTCCAGAGAACCACTGGACCAGGTATTCGAGAGAGAAGAGTTGCCTTTGAACCGAACTCCTACATCGGTCCAAACATCGCCCTCAAATTGAATAGTAGCGGTTACCCAAATCGGGTTCTCGCTGGCGAAATTACCTCCGGGAGGTCCACCTTGACCAGGTCCGCCGGGACCGGGTCTCCTGTCGCCCGGTCTTTGTCCCGGCCCATCGCCGACGCTGCCCGGCTCGCCGTAGAGATCCGTCAGGTCGTCCAGCATTGTTTGCCAGTCGTCGGGATCAATGATGATGGTCATCGTATTCACCTCGCTATCCGGGAAGACCACATCGTAGTTAGGATCCGCGGATTTGCTATGGCTTACGTCGCTCCAGCCATCCGGGCGAGTTGCGTCGCTTTCTGATTCCGCCGAGACGGAGGGCGTAGCCAGAAACATGGCAAGAGTTACAATTAGCGGGTAGAGTCTTCGATTCTTTTTCTTCATTTTTTTTCTCCTTTTATTGAAAGTACTTCGATCGTTACTTCGTAGAGTGGATCAAGCATTTTATCTGCCGCGCCTGCCGGGCCCGCCACCGGTTCTCCCCTGCGGGAGTTCGGCAACCGCCGTACCGTTTATCGTGACGTTACCGTTGACCAGTTGGGCGGTTCCATTCGCGTCGAAGGAAGACTGTGCGGCAATATCGATGTCTCCCCCATAGATGAACAAGTCACCATTGGAATCAAAAGCATCCGTATCCCCGCTCGCCATTGTCACCGATATATCTCCCCCGTAGACTTCAATGACAATGTCTATTGTGCTTCTCGCCGTGGCGTTAATTCCGTCATCCGTGGCATATATCACAAGGGTCCCCCCATTGATTTGTATATGAGTGGCTTCAATACCTTCCTTACATGTAGAAATATTAATGATTCCGCCATCAATCTGTATAATGCTGTTTCCACGGATACCATCATCCGCAGCGGAAATATCCAATGTGCCGCTCTGAATATAGATGTACCCGGACAGGGGATCCTCATCATTCTCACTGTGGAGGGCGTCCGCACCTGCTTCTATTGAGATATTGCCGTCATATATACGGATAGAATCATTGGCTTCCAGTCCATCGTCATGGGCGTAAACAATCAGGTTCCCCCCGGTGATCTTCAAGTCATCCTTCGAAGTAATCCCGTTTCCCTCCGCCGATTCAATCTCAAGTGTTCCTGTTCCATTTATGACCAGATCAGATCGGGAGAATATGACCGCATCCAGATTGGTGTCACCGTCCTTCTCAAATGTTCCAGATACGGTGAGAGAGTTCTTGCTATCTTTTGTCGTGATGAATATTTTGTCCGCGGATTTTACATATATTGCCGGCGAGTTTTCATTGGTAATTATCAACTCGTCGAGTACCAGTTGTATCTTTGCTTCATCATCGGCATCGACAATAATGACTGCATTCTGATAATCGCCGCTCAGAACATATATCCCTTCTTCATCAATAAGGGTATTTTCACCATTACTTAATTCCAGCATGGCGGCTTCGTTCACATCTGCGGTTTGCTCAAGATCTCTTTCCGTAAACATCTCGGACCTGTCAAGGAGGAGACTCGACTCGATAACTGATGATACCCGAACAGTTTCTGTCGCACCCGGCCATGTGCCGCTGATGCTCTGGGCGACTCCGGAAGAGGAGCAGGATGCGAGTTGTATAACCGTGAGTAGCACGATGATTGGTCCTATTCCCATGGCTCTCTTTTTCATGTTTCTTTTCATTTCTTTTTCTCCTTTTATTAAACTGACTCAGGAAGATTGCGCCTGAACCATACTTAACGTTATGTTGAGGTTTCCGTTGCGGCATCGAAGAGCATCCATAAATTCCTTCCGACTTGTCCCGTCACGAAGGGTCACCGAGTATACAAGCTGATAGAGGCTTCCGAGGTCCGCGGTTTTTACTTTCATTAGATTGTGCTCGACTGTGTGTTTTTCGAGAATCTCATCAAACACGCCTTCATAATCTATGTTTTCCGGTACCGATATTTTTAGGAGCTGTCCGGTGTTCTGAATACGGCCAAACTTTGTGAAGTGAAGCACAAACATAACCGCACACATCAGAACCGTGAAGAGCAGAGAATAGGCGTACAAACCGGTGCCCGCCGCAAGTCCCGCGGCCATGGTGAACAGCACAAATGCGATATCTTTAGGTTCTCCGGGGGCGCTTCTGAATCGAATAATTGAGAATGCTCCGGCGAGGCTGAATGCTCGGGCAATGTTGCTGCCGATCAACAGGATGATAACGGCAATAACAGCCGGTGTGAGCACCATCGTGAGCGCGAAGTTCTGTGAATAGTTGCCGCGGTCGGTTGTCTTCATATACGTAAGGCTGATTATTACTCCCACGATAAATGAGACAATGACCGTCACGAGTGCGGTGGCGATATCAATTGAGGTGGCCGCTTCGGCCGCCGTACTGAAAAGTGATTCAAGCATGTAACAGCTCCTTGCTGGTTTCGATATTATTTGCGAGCATAGTTTCGTATTCTCTTCCATATTTAGAGAAGCTGGTTCGATAGATCCTGTGGTCAGCCAGTAATCCGGACAACCAGAGGGGAAAGTTTCCCGCGGTTTTTACCTCCATAACAACAGCGCCGTCGTCAAGTAGACCTTCGCCGTGGTCACCGAGTTCCAGACCCAGATCGTACCGGCGAGTGCGTATTCTTGAGTCAAAGGTGATCCGAAGATCCGGATCTTCCGTGCTGAAATAGGCTTGTCGGTCATAGGCCAGGTAGAGCGTCGGATGTACATCGTAGCACCGAAGAAAGAACTCGATTTCTGCCACAACCTGATGATTCATGTACTCTCTCCGGTTCGGCTGCCGACCGGTCGCGACAAAGTCATATGCTTCCTGCAGGCCTAGAATTGTCCGCCTTTTATTCACTCGGCCTCGGAATTTCTTCTTAATTTCCAGATAAACCTTCCCTTGGGCATCCGGCACGCCATACGCTCTCATTCGTAGCTTTTCTTTATAGACAGGTTTAGAGAGGGATGCTCGGATCAGGTCATTGTCTTCCGTGTCGTAGTAAATATTGCTGATTGTATAAGCGCGATGGTCCGCATTGTGCTTGTCCGGAGCCATATACGAAAGAAGCTCCTCTTCGAGTTGCCCTGCATCGTCATGATTCAAAACATATTTTTTTTCGAACCGGTTGAAAACTTCTATTGCCATTATGCACTCCTTCCTAAGGTTCCTGCTCCGATGTCGGCTGTAATGTACGAGGTGAACCTTAAACAAAGCTGAAGGAATTCCGATTTTACACTCTTAACATTCCGGTGATATCGTGATTCGCTTAAGGTTCATTCAAGGAAGTATTGATATCTTGTTCTTGAATCGTGCATCATAGGGTGCCGGAAATTAGGATCTATAAGAGTAGAATAAAATGAGAATACTGATTGTCGAGGATGAGATTCGCCTTTCAGAGGCGCTGGAAGAGATACTGAAAAAAGAGAAATACACTGTCGACACGGCGCACGACGGGGAATCAGGGCTGTACGACGCGCTTACCGGTATCTATGATCTAATTCTTCTTGATATCATGCTTCCGAAGATAGACGGCATTGCGCTCTTACGACGAGTTCGCGAGGAAGGCATCGCTACGCCGGTAATTATGTTGACCGCGAAAGGTGAAGTATCGGATAAGGTTCAGGGCCTAGACAGCGGCGCCGACGATTATATCGCAAAGCCCTTTGCGACCAAAGAATTACTCGCCCGCGTACGGGCAGCATCACGACGTCGCGGAGATGTTCCACCGGATGCCACTTTGTCATTCGGAGATATCAAGCTCGATCCGGGCACCCTCGTTATGTCCACCCCTACAAAGGAAATAAAGCTGATTCTCAAGGAGAAAGAACTTTTAGAGCTAATGATTCTGAGAAGCGATGCGATAACTTCCAAAGATTACATCATCGATAAAATTTGGGGTTTCGACTCGGATGCAGGTGACAACCATGTAGAGGTATATGTTTCCTTTTTACGGAAGAAGCTTGTATTCCTCGAATCCAATGTCCGGATTACCACTATCCGCGGCGTCGGGTATCGATTAGCGGAGAAGGAGTAATGTTCAAAAGGCTAAGAAACATGTTCCTGCTGCTGAATCTTATCTCCATTTCAACCATGATGATTTTGAGCTTCGCTTCGATATATGTCATTACGTATACTGACATTCGGCGTGACATTGGCCAGGAACTTCGCAGGGCGTCAGATGCTTTTCGAAAACCAGGTGAAATCGCCGCTAGACCTCCTTCCGATTCGGAATCCAGACCGAATCCGCCGAACAACGTACCGCCTCGGGAAGACGGCCCGCCGAACGACCGGGCTGTAGTATTCGTCGTCTTTGCCGACGAGACCGGCGACGTACAGAATGCATATTCGGTCTTCGATATGGACGATGCGTTTTA